>PLNZ01000318.1 GCA_003142915.1 Ignavibacteriales bacterium
AGATTAATTATTTCCACCCGCTAAAATTTTGTTAAACGTAAGATCATTATCTGGATAAAGACAAAATATATCGATTTCACAGTTCTGAATACTTATTGGTTTTACGATCTTTTTTAATAATATGGAAAAAAGAATCCGCTTTTTAATCGATTTAGAACAAACAATATGAGTAGCATTATTTGCAGCAGCAATTTTTAACTGTGTTATAAGATTACTAGTCCGGTAACAAAATATCTTTTCAGCTCCTAATTTATCAGCGTCTTGAAATTTTTCCTTTACCTGGGCCAAAAATTGGTCGCTTAAATCCGACTCATCAAACAATACCATCCATTTAATTTTAGTCTTTTGTATAAAATTGCTAATCCAGCCAAGCAGCCGATCACTATCTTCTATATTATCAATTACTATCATTAATTTCCTATTTCCATCAGGAAAAATGAAATTAATTTTATCTTTAATTATAGTATTTATTTGCCCGATTTGATTGGTCATTTTATATACTCCTCTCTATTAACGACAGAAAAATAGATTTATGATTATAAACCGGTTGTAAAAAGAATTGGAAAGAGTATAAAGATTTTATAAAGATTTTCAATAAAATGAGAGTTTGGCAGTAAAATAATTAATAAAACCTCATTTTATAAAAGAGTCAATGACACGGAGTAGATGACAGTGAGATAAAAAAGTCCCGCCTAAGTTTCTATTGAAGTTGGTAGCCGGGACTTATAAAATTATATAGCGCTATTGCCTGATTCTTCTGTTCTGATTCGTATTGTTTCTTCTACATTTAATACAAATATTTTACCATCGCCGACTTCACCGGTCTTTGAATTTTGGATAATTATTGAAATAGCTTTTTCTGCTTTTTCATCATCACACACCAGTTCAATTTTTATCTTAGGCACAAATTCAATGTTGTATTCAGAACCACGATAAATTTCCTTATGACCTTTTTGTCTTCCATAACCGCGAATTTCTGTAACTGATAAACCGGCGAATCCTGCTTCGAGTAATGCATTATGAACTTCATCCAATTTGTGGGGTCTGATAATTGCTTCGATTTTTTTCATAATAATCCTTTTTTATAAAATATGATATTTATGATGTCCTAATATAATAAGCTTCTACATTACTCAAAAAGCAAATTCGTAAATATTTATTTCCCCGAAAAGTATCATTTTAAACTAAGATATCATATGAAATTAAAATGATCTTATTATAACTATATCTATTAAATATCATTTTTATATAATAGTCAGATTATATTTTCTCCTATATATTATTTTAGGAACTATAAATTGCACCGAAAAGAATTGTATTTTGATTATTATTTGAAAACACTCCATTCGAATCTTCAAAAGTATTTTGACTAGAGAAATCTCCTCTATACTCAATTCTTGTTAATAAACTGCTTGTAAACTTGTATTCATATGTTAAAGTAATTTCTTTAAGAACTTGTGCAGTTCCTGAAGTAAATCCGTCTTGATCGTTGTAATATTCACCGCGAGCAGCTAAAGTTGTTTTATCAGAGAGCGAATATTTACCTGTTAATGCAACGCCCTTCCAAACCGCTAATCCGCCGCCATTTAATGATTCCTGTCCATAATCTGCGTTAACAGTCAGGAATAAAGGATCAGATACCTGCAAGTTGATAATTGTATCAAAAACATGCCTTTTACTGGTACTGCTGGTTTCTTCGGCTCCGCCGATATAGTTTTCTATAAAGGTAAATTTTGATGAAGGAGACCAACTTATTTCAGCTCCAAGGGTTTTATCNNATACAATGTTGCGTTGAACTGACTGCTAAAGGCATAATTTGCGCTTACTCCCAAATGATCATAAGGAATAGCTAAAGTAAAGAGAAGAGATCTGCTGTAGTTAATATTAGCAGCGCTCTCGATGACTTCTCCGCCCATATGAGTTGACATTTTACCGGCATTAACAGTAAGTCCGGTACCGATTGGGACAACTGCAGTTATATATGCCTGCTCAATATTGCGAAGAGATGGTTGTGAGCCAAGATAGGTATTACTATTTACAAGATCCATGGCTTGTCCGTAGCCAACATCAATTCTAAAACCAACCGGACTGGCATTTTTCTGAAGAGTTATCTTTGCTAAATTGATATTAAATTGGTTTTCCTTAACATCAAAATTTCTATAACCGTTAATCATGCTGGCCGGACTATTAAAATTATAATTGTAATTAACATCAACAGAACCCGTAACAGAGAGTTTTGATGAATCGGCCGGAGTGGCACTCTGCGAGAGAATTTTTGAATTAATGCTTAACAAAATTAAGCTCGCGAATATTAAAGTCTTGAATAGTAGATTGTTTTTCATAGGGTTACCTCTAGTTATTGATAATTATTATTTTATTATTTATTACTTTATAAAGCCGTTAATCCTGTTTCTTCAGTGCGAATTCTTATTGTTTCTTCAATAGGAAAAACAAATATCTTTCCATCTCCTACTTCTCCGGTTTTTGCAGTACTGATTATAATAGATATGGCTTTTTCTGCTTTTTCTGCGTCACAAACCAATTCAAGTTTAATATTTGGTACGAGATCGATATTAAATTCCGATCCGCGATAAGTTTCTTTATGTCCCTTTTGTTTTCCATATCCTTCGATTATGGTTAAACTTGAAAATCCTGCATCTAATAGTGCGCTATGGACTTCATC
>PLNZ01000171.1 GCA_003142915.1 Ignavibacteriales bacterium
TTTGGCAATTACTTAAAACTCGGAGGTTTCCCGGAAGTCTTAAAAAACAAGGATATAACACTGGCAGAACAGTATTTCAAGGATATAATTCACCGTGATATTGTATCCCGCTATAATATACGTAATGTAAAAGAGATTAGAGAGCTTTCATTATACTTAATAACAAATAGCGGCTGTCTTGCCAGCTATGAATCATTGCGAAAAACTATTCAGGCAAAGAATGCAACAACAATAAAAAATTTCTTAACAATTCTTGAAGATGTTTATCTTATACAACCGCTTTCGCTTTATGATTTTTCACTTAAAAAGCAGATTTATAATCCGGATAAATATTATACTAATGATATTGGGTTTTACTATGCGGTTGGATTTAAGTTTTCGGAAAATATCGGAAGGATATTGGAAAATATCGTTTTTGAACAGCTAATTAGAAAAAATCCGGATGTTTTTTATTGGAAATCACAAAAGGGTATTGAAATTGATTTTCTTGTTACACATGCAAATAACAAAAAAGAAGCCATTCAAGTTACTTATTCTCTTACACAAGATAATTTAGGGCGTGAGACGATGGGTTTAACCTCTGTTGATGAGCAATTTGACGATGTTAACAAATTGATTTTGACTTATGACGAAGAAAAAACGGTTGAACATTCAACNNTTGCGCCGTGAAAGTTTGTGAAGAACAAGTGATTTGAAATAATCACCATAGCAAAGTTTAGCCAACAGCTATGTACCGAGTCTTGCGTGGGGCGTGGTAACATGCACTGCGAAGCGTAGACAGGAGAAGAGTGCAGGCCGGAATAAAGTGAAGAGGATAATTAATCCCGAAATTCTATATATGTGAGACAGCCGACCATTTTACTATTAATGGGAAGGCAGAAATGAGAATGTCCGTTTAAAGGCGAGGATATTTTAATGTCTCCGGGATTCGTACCTACAGCATGTACTCAATGGAATTCACAGGAACACGGGAGATCCCTTAGGGTTCAGCAGAGAAACTGATAAAATCAAACAAGCCAACAAAAGCAAGAATGGTTTAATTACCGAAAGGGAAGGCCTGTCACATGGGGAAGCGGTCAGCAAAGAATGAATTCAATCCAAGGAAACATAAGCTCCATACAAAGGGAGGTTACGAGCCTTAATTNNAACTCAGTTATGAAAACAAAACTGGAAGAAATAGCAGCTGTTTCAATGTTGTGAATCATTCTTTGAAGAGCCAGGTGCGGGAAATCCGCACGCCTGGTTCTGTGAGGGTTGGGCTGTGAATTATATACAGCCCTTCTACTCGGTGAGTATAAAGCGTTTAGCGTACAGTGTAAGTGAACACTTTCTCAAAAAGAATACTTTAAATTGAATTAGTAATAGGTTATTTTGTAGCAACAAATTACACTAAATGATTTGAAACTTAAAGAATCCGAAACAATAGAATTCAAGAAGTCTGTTGCCGAATTGAACGATTCTCTAAAATCAATTTCAGCAATACTAAACAAACACCAGAAAGGGGATATATACTTCGGCATAAAGAATGACGGATCCCCTGTTAAGAATTCAATCTCAGATAAAACACTTCGTGATGTTTCTCAATCTAGATCAAGTAAAATCGAACCGAGGATTTATCCAATAATAAAAACAGAAATACTTAATGGTATCGAAGTAATAAATGTATCATTCGATGGCAGCAACATTCCATATTCTGCAGAAGGCAGATATTACATTAGAGTTGCCGATGAAGATAGACAGCTCTCAGCCGCTGAATTAAAAAAACTTATGATTACAAACAAAAATTACAAATGGGATACGAGCTTTAATCAATCTGCCTCATTAAAAGATATTGAGATTAAAAAGGTAAAAGAATTTTGCCGGCGTGCTGAGATTGTTTATACGAATCTCGAAGATGTTCTTGAGTCATTGAGTTTATATTCGAATAAAAAGCCGACAAATGCTGCAGTTATATTATTTGCTAAAAATCCGTTTAAGTTTTATTTCAATGCTAGACTAATGTGTGCAGTATTTGGGAAAAACAATACTGCCGTTATTCTCGATCAAAAAGAATTCACCGGTGATCTTTTTACCCTTATAAAAGAAGCTGAACTATATATTCTTAAGAATATCAATATCGGAATGGAAATCGAAGGACTTTATAGAAAAGATATTCCGGAAATAAATCAGGAAGCTTTAAGAGAAGCTATTATCAATGCTTTTATCCATAGAGATTATACCGAGCTCGATTTCGTTTCAGTTAATGTTTTCAGGAACAGGATCGAAATTAGAAATCCCGGAGTTTTATTCGGTGGACTTAAAATTCAAGATATTGTTAAACGTCATATCTCAAAAAGAAGAAACGAACTTATTGCTGATCTGTTAAGCCGCGCACATTTTGTTGAACGCAAAGGAAGAGGCATCTCCTTAATCCTTGGTAAAGAACCTACTGCTGTATTTGAAGAAATAGCTGAGATATTTATAACAACTTTCCACCGTAAAATTATTTCTGTCGATCAAGGGTTGGTTGAAAGGTTGGTAGATGGGTTGGTAGAAAATCAAAGAAGGATTGTTTTATTGATTGCATCTAATCCTAAAATTTCTAAACAAGAAATGCATAAGTATGTTGGAATATCATCTACTGCAATTGACAATAATATTAAAAAACTCAAGAAAATCGGCATTATTGAGCGTATTGGTCCGGCTAAAGGCGGCATGTGGAAAATTATAACTGATAAGATTGTTTAATAATGTTATTTATTTTCCTAAACAAGGTTGGTAGATATAGTTGGTAGAAAACCGATTTAAGAAGAGTGAATAGTAAATAGTGAAGATCATACGGAGAAAAGCGGTTAGCAGCAAGCGGACAGCGTACAGGAAAAAAAAGCGTTTAGCGTTAAGCGTACAGCGTAAAGCAAGAAG
>PLNZ01000119.1 GCA_003142915.1 Ignavibacteriales bacterium
CATTATTGGCTTTTCCGCCAGAGGCGGATTAGCAAGCTACAAATTTCAAGCAATTTTGGCTAAAGCCGAACATGTTTTGAAATTTATAAAACCCCGACATAAATCCTTCCTTCCGCCTAGCGGCGGACAGGTCGGGATTCCGGGGATTTTGGCGGTTTCTATTTGTTATAAATATTTCGTCCCTTGGGACTAAGAATTATTATGAATTATGAATNNAATCCGCCTAGCGGCGAACAGGTACTACCTGGCGGCGGACAGGTGTCGGGGCAATTCAAAAATAAAATTCTGCGTAAGGTGAATTAATAATGTAAATAATTTAATTACCAATTTGGGTTTATTCCAATATGACTTTTAATATACCGGATTATTGAATTTAAATCATTTTCTTTTAACAGCCGAAACGCGCGCTGAAAAGAATGGCGATAAAAATGATTAAACATATAAATATCGGCATCTCTATGCACTTCAATCCTGCCCGGGTGAATTAAGGGGAAATCAATAGTTTCGCATTTTACGTTTGTTTTCACAGAATCTTTTAAAAAATAATGCGTTTCACTATCAAGAAAGCCAATATTCACTACCAAATTTTTATTTGGTGTAATTGTTAACATTTTATGGCTCCAAACAGCACAATAAAAGTGGAAATCCCAGTCATTATTTTTTCTAATATTTGCATTTTTAAAAACGTTCAGCCAATGTTTTTTTTCTTTCTTTAAGTTAAAAACAGAGTTTAATTCAGCTTCTTTTATTTTTTTTATTGAGTCGTCAATATTGTGATCGAATATTTGCCAGGCACGGCGCCAACACGCCCAACCCCATGAAGCCGGATAACGTGAGAAATAGTAACTTCCATTTCCTCTTTTAATTCCATTTTGGAAATTATTCCCGCCAATAAAGGCTATGCGCTGACAATCTTTATATTTTATTAATAATTCTTCGCAATACTGAAAGAAAGAGATATGAGGTAAACAATCATCTTCAATAATAATTCCCATTTTTTCTTGCTCAAAGAACCATGTTATAGCGCCGGGAACTCCATATCCACATCCTAGGTTCTTTTCTCTGAATAAAGTTATGACCTCACAATCCCAATCTATACCGTTCATTACCAATTGACGGATATTCTCAACAATCTCTTTTTCATTTAATTTCGATTCTCTTGGTCCATCAGAAGCGATATATAATTTTTCCGGCTGGTATTGTTTTATTGTATAAAAAACTTTTTCAGCTGCATCAAAACGATTAAAAATTATAAATAAAACCGGAACTTTTTTGATTTAAATTAATACTCCTTTAAAGTAATCTTATTCAAGAAGTCATAAATATTCAATTTTTCATTTTCCACTGTAAGAATAATCCTTTTATAGTCTTTATTGATCCAGCTTGTTTTAATGAAAAAAGCAATGGTAAATGTATCTTTTTAGTCATTTTTTTTAATTCACTCATTGTCAAAGAGAATATAACGGGTAAATTAATCTTAGGGAAAGGAATTCCATGGCGTCTTGTTAAAAAGCTTATTACACTTACATTTGTTTTTTTGATATGATTAAACTGAGAATTATCCCATTGACTTCCCGCTGAATAGAAATAAAATATATTTGTGTATTTATTTATATAAGGCTTAACATCATAAAATTTACGCAAATCTTTATCATCAGCATATCTAAAAACCAATGGATCGGTTTTAGCATTTGAACAATGGAGCAAGGATTCAATTTCAAATTGTCCATTAAAGGACTAAACTTTATCAGCTTTTAATAATGATCCATACAGAACAGAAGCAAATCCTCCTGCTGAACTACCAGACAAAATAACAGAATAACCAAGAGTTTCTTCCCGTAAAAAATCAAACAATTTTTGCGGGGAATTTATATTTATATTTATGCCCGATAGATACCATTGTTTTTTAATATCTCTTAAAAATAAATGCTTGTTAGCACAGGGTATTCGCAGGTTAAACCATTCATATTTATTCTTTTGTTTAATACTGTCTATAAAAGCTTCTTCCGTATTAGGATAATAAATATTATTACTGCTAAAATATATAGCACAAATCTTTCGCGGCTGACACACATCGTATTCAATAAGATAATTAGGATTATTCTCATATATCTCATTTACAATTGGAGAATCAGCCTGAAAAACAAACGGATTTACTATTCCCATAGTTGAGGGAAAACTAGACGCAGGTGAATAGTTAGTAAATGTAATAAGGCAATATGAATGCCAAAATTTCTTAATTCATATCTAAAATAATAATATGGCTGACTATTGCCGAGAGGGGAATATAATGATCGAAGTCTTTGAACTAATGGAACCTCTTTAAGGCACCAGTCGGGGAAAGTTTCATGCATTTCGCAAAAGCCAACATATTTTTCGAACACATAACATTTAACTCCTGCTTTCCTCGCTCGAAACCCATAGTCCAGATCGCCTATTGCGTGATGAAAAAACGGATCCAGATTTCCCAATACATGGAAAACGTCTCCTGGTATTAGTACACAATTTCCACAAAATATATCACATTTTTGTAATGTATTATCAGGAAAAATTTTCCTTTTATCTAAAAGATAACCGCCATACGTGAATTCACCATTTTTTTGGGAACATGTTGATCCAACAATAATAGACATTTTATTAAGTTTTTCCGATGAAAATAGCATTTCTTTGATGGCTGCCGGAAATAATATTATATCGTCATTTAACCATAAATAGCAGTCATAATCATAAGCGTTTGCTGCCGTTTTCCATGCCAAATACATACCTCTATTCCAATACAATGATCCCGTTCCTTCAATTACATTAATATCCGGATATTGCTTTTTTACAATCCCGCCCGTATGGTCGGGAGATTTATCATCGACCAGGTAAACATTTAAAATTACATCTAAAGGTAATTCTGCTTTAAACAAATTCTCAAGACATAATAGCGTTATCGACACCCGATTATAGCAAGTAATCAATACTGCGCAGTGTTTATGGCTCATTGATAGTCCCAGCATATTTATTATTGTTAATTCTATACCTATAATCAAATATACCGCGCACCCAAAACTTCACTTCATCATTGCTCATTACCCGGAACGATTTGGAAAAGCAGAGACCAATCATTAACAAGTCCAGAGCATAATATTCGCGGAACATAGGCTTTTCCCAAACCCAGGACCATATCCAAAGGAAAGCGACATAAAGGCCTACTATTTTGCAATAGATATTTTTTGACTTATTGATAGCGAGGTTACCAGCATTATAAAAAACCATTATATAAAGCAACAGTCCAATCAAACCAAACCAGTTGAATATATCCAGAACACCCACTTCATTACCACCTAATCGTTCGGACCTTCCATATAACCGTAAACTTTCCGCTCCAAATGCTTGCGAATCATTCCCTAAAGCAGGACTACGCCCCAAAATCCACGAATTATATCTGTATGTTGATTGTAATACTTCAAGATATAACAATGAACGCGAATCAAAGGTTAATTTTTTTTCTTCTAAATCGCCATTTTCATTTCTTTTTTCGACGGAATAATCGCATACAATATATTCATCTATCTTAAATACATTGAATACACCAGTTACCGCTAATATAAACAACACCACCGGGGCTATTATCATCAACCGATGCGCATCACGTAGCATCTGTTCAAATAGAGTCTCTGCAATCCGTCCTTTTACGAGCTTGCGAGAGAAGCTGGTGGGGTCGTAATTCATGCATTTATTCTAACATGTTCAACACAAAAATGGACTATTGCAAAAGCTTCATCTCACCTTAATTTGGTAGTAATTTGCACACATCGCTAGAAGTTAAAATAAGTTATTAATTTTTTTTGTTAGAGAATTTTATCAATTCCCTGAGTGCCCCAATATATTGCCTGGTACGTTCAGCGTTTGGTTGATAATTTTTTGGTGAGTGATGGGCATCGTCTGTTGTCCCAAACGCAGAAATGATCTGATCAGTAAGATTTGAAGGACATCCTGACTCGTTAAGTATTGCTCTCACGTCATTTTTATTCATGTTATGAGGGCTTCTGTCTCGGTCGAGCTTAACTTTTGCTAACTCCGAGGCTATTTGGCAGCAGGCTAGACGTATTTCTTCTTCAGCTTGCTGTAGCCTTACAGTACCTGCCCCTGTATCGTTTGCGATTGTTTCAGCTTCCTTTAGCCTTTGCTCTACAGGAGACCATTCTACAATTCTGATCTGCGGCCCATCTTTGGTATATCCCGTAATTTCATACTGAAAACCATTTAATGATCTACAGCGTAAGGCTACTGTTTTTACCCATGAACTTTTGTGAGATAGTAAGATAACTTGTTTTCCCTTTTCCTCTACGAGTGCACGAATTACCTCTATGAATTGCGTTTCGTGTTCATCATCCCAAGACTGAATGGGATCATCTAAGACAATAAAATCAAAGGGACCTGGAGAACGGAGCGCACTTGCAATGCTGACAC
>PLNZ01000354.1:0-5884 GCA_003142915.1 Ignavibacteriales bacterium
CTTTTGCAACAAAACCGCCTATTATTTCGGAATCGATTTTTAAATTTAACCTAACCTTCTTATTTAAAGTTTTTTCCAGGTTACCCTTAAATTTTTCAAGTTGATCTCCAGTAAAAGATTCCGGGGCTCTAACTTCCACGTTAACAATTCCGTCTTGTTCGTCTTTTAGTTCCAAGAAAATTCTTGCAATGTTTTCAAGAAGATTTTCCCTATTCTTTTCTATAAGAAATTTTAAAAAAACTATTGTATCCGGTTTTACTCTTGATTTAAATATTTCTTCCAAAATTGTCAGCTTAACACCCTGCTTAATAACCGGGCTTGAGAGGACATGTATCAATTCTTTATTAGCTCCCAGCGTTGATGCAATCAGCTCCATATCGGCATATACAGCATCAACCAGTTTTTTCTCACCAGCTGATTCCAGTAGTGAAATCGCATATCTCTTTGATACTTTATACTCGCTCATAAATTAATTCTTAGTGATCTCGCCAATATATTTATTGACAATTTTTGTCTGAGTTTCTTTATCCAGGTTTTCTCTCAAAATCTTTTCCGCAGCATTAATAGCAATTTCAACCACCTGGCTTTTCAATTCATCGAAAGCGGCATCTTTTTTGCGTTCAATTTCGGCAGCAGCTTCTTCAATCAATTTTTTAGCCTGTATCTTGCTTTCCTGAACAATCTGCTCTTTTAATTTTTCGGCATAAGCCCTGCTTTGATTTAAAATTTGTTTGGATTCTTCTTCTGCCTTAGCAAGATTAACCTGATTTTGATCCAGTACTTTCTGAGCGTCTTCTTTGGCTTTTTCCGCTTTCTCAAGTGATTCGCGGATAGCATTCTCACGTTGTTCCAAAGCTGTTAATATTGGTTTCCAAGCAAATTTTTTCAAAACAACCAAAAGGACCACAAAAGTGACCAGAGTCCAAACAGCAACTCCCGGGTTAACATCAATTAAACTGCCTCCTCCTTCGGAAGCTAAAGCAAGAGCCGATAAATAAAAACCGGTAAGCATAATTTCATTTCCTATTAAGCTTTAAAAATCAGCAGAATATAAGCCTGCATATTTAACAATTATTTTGCGTGGGTAGCAAGTAAAATACAGATAACAAGTCCGAAAAACGCAACACCTTCTATAAGAGCAGCGGCAATAATCATTGAAGTTCTTATAGGTGAAATTGCTTCAGGCTGTCTTCCCATTGCTTCCAATGCAGAACCTGCAAGTTTACCAATTCCCAAAGCGGCGCCGATTACAACAAGACCAGCACCTATACCGGCACTTAACCAACCTAAACCTAATTCCATTTTTATCTCCTTAGAATTTTATATTTATAATAAATGAAAATTAATGCTCACTATGCTTAGCCATTCCAATAAAAAGAGCAGTCAACATAGTAAACACATAAGCTTGAATTGCAGCAACTAAAAGTTCAAGTAATTCAATGAATAAAACAAATCCAACGGATACCGGGGCTACATAAATAGTATGTAAAATAAAAATAAGCCCTATCAATGAAAAAATAACAATATGCCCCGCTACCATATTAGCAAAAAGACGAACACACAATGCAAAAGGTTTCGTGAAAAGCCCCATAAGCTCAATTAATACCATAACAGGAATAATCCATACCGGCATACCGGCAGGCACCAAACCTTTAAGATATTTAAGCACCCCATAACTTTTCATACCGCTATATTGGGTAACAATAAAAGAAATGATTGCTAATGTTCCTGTAACGGCAATATTTCCTGTAATTGTGGTTGCAAAAGGAACTAGCCCTAAAAGATTACTTACCAGGATAAAAAAGAACAAAGTAAGCATATAGGGGAGATAAGGCTCGAATCCTTTTCCAATCGATGGTTTTACAATTTCATCTCTTACAAAAAGGATTATAAGTTCCAAAAAATTGGAAAATCCTTTAGGAATCAGCGATTTTTTATAGCCTCTTGCGGCAGCTAACCCGATTATTAACAAGAGGATAGCAACTATCCAAATAAAAAAAACATATTTGGTAATTGAGATATCAAGACCAAATAATTGCAAATGAGGCAAATACAAATTACCGAATGGCTCAAAGCTAACATAATTAGCATCCATAACATGATGGATAATCCAGCTTGGATCGCCGTTGCCTTGGGCGGCTTTCTTTAAAGTATCGGCAACAGCTATTGTTTCACCCGTATTACCAAAAAACATAGAAATTCAGAATTCTTTGATTATTATTAAAATAACCTCAATAACTAAATAATATATATAAAAAATCGAAGTGGAAAATATAAAACTATTCGGGTTTATATCCAAGAATTTAAGCGAAATTATTATAAACAACATCAGAATTAGCATTCTAATGCCCATCCACTTTAAAAAGCTGTTTAAAACATTCTTATGCGGCTTTTTATAAGATTTTTCAACAGAAGCGGCGGCTAAGACAAAATTAACCGTCAAAAAAATTGCAGGAAGGAGTATAGACAAAAGTTCTTTATATGATATAATAGAAAAGCGGTTGAACAGGAATAATGCCAGAAATGAAGAAAAAACAAGAATAAAATTAATTTTAAGTATTTTATATTCGGTCATATTAAGGGGATCTCAGTGCAGCTTTAATAAAATTATATATTCCCGCCGTAATACCCAAGAATGAACAAACAATTGTCAGAATGGGCCCGGTATTATATTTTTTATCGAGCCAAATCCCTAAAAAAGTCATTGCCGTAACGGTAACGGCAAGCTGCATTCCCAGCCCCAAATAATTTACCCAGCCTGGTCCGGAATTATTTTCATCTTTATTATTGTTTTGTTCACCTTGTTTCATTTTAACAAAGTATTTGTAGAAACCAGATTTGCCGGTTTATCCTTAATGTTCATAGCACTTTTGCCGTCAAATACAGCGCCCTCTTCAACAACTAAAATTTTTGTAATTAAATCCCCCTTCATCTTTGATGAAGATTCCAAAATGATTTTCTCGTTAGCGACAACAGTACCAGCAATTTTACCACCTATGGTAACAACCTGAGCCTTTATTTCGCCTATTATTTCACCATGTTCTCCGATTGTAATATTGCCTTCAGCCTGAATATCACCATTTATAATGCCGTCTATACGCACATTCCCTTTGCTAATTAATTTTCCATCAAGTTTTACTCCTTCACTAATGATGGTTACGGAATCTTTCACAATGTTTATATTATTGTTTTTCATTTCAATTTTTCCATTTAATTATTTATTAAAAGACTTTGTGGATCTATTGGTTTACCATTCTTCCATATTTCAAAATGAAGATGGGGGCCTGTAGATAATTCACCTGTATTTCCGCTTAAAGCAATTATTTCACCTTCCAAAACAATATCCCTTGTTTTTTTTAGTAAAGCCGAACAATGTTTGTAAACAGTTATATATCCATCCGAGTGTGCAATTATGATCATATATCCGTCATTAATAGTATAATCCGCAAAGACCACATAACCGCCGGCGGCAGAATACACAGGAGTGCCGGTTTTTATAACAAAGTCTATACCCATATGCCCGTTGTCAGGGTTAAAACCCCTGCTTATATATCCGTTGACGGGTTTTGAAAAATGAATATTATTTGTCTGCTGTTCGTGTCCTTTCAAAAGAAGCTGTTGAATAACAAAAAAAATACTACCGCCGTAAGGATTGTCTTTTTTGTTTTCCGTTGAATTTGCCCTGTTTAACGAATCAATTAATGTTGAATCACCAAGCAATATTGCATCTTTTAACTGCTGGTTCGTTGATTTTAATTTTTCCAGCTCAGATGTTATAAAAATAAGCCGCAGGTTCAAGTCGTTCATCAATTTCTTTTCAGTTGGATTTAGATTAGAATTACCGGAAAAGATTATTCCTCTTATGGGGGTAAGATTCAGTATAAAGAAACCCAAGAAAAAAAATACCAGAGAATATAAACCTATAATAAGAAGCGTTTTAGCCAAAGTAAACTGGCGACTTTTAGTTTTAATACCGCCGCCGCCGAGAAGTACTAAAATGGAAAGACTTTTTAACTTTTTTAAGCTTTTTAGATTCAATTTAATTAATCTTTTTTTTTACTAAATAAGTATTTTAACATTTTTGGAATTTGTCAAGTAAATCCTCAAATTTTATTTTCCCGCTTCTTAAAAAGACGGGAGCCGAGTCGCTTAAATCGATAAGAGTAGAGGCTGAATAAAAAGATTTTTTATCAGTGTGAAAGATTGCATCTAATTCCGATGAAAATTCATCATAAATTACACTCGATTCAACAATCGGCGGCAGACCACTCCTGTTTACGCTTGTGGAAATTAACGGCATTTCCAATTCGCTTGTCAGTTTTAAGCAGAACCTATGATTGGGAATTCTGAATGCAGCTGTCTCAACGCCAAGTATTCCGCTTATTTTGGAATTTAATGACAAAACTACCGAAACAGGGTTAGGCCAGATAGATAAAAGAAAATCCAGGTGTTTCTCTGATTTAATTTCAATATACTTTAGCAGTGTTTCTATACTATTGACAAGCATTATGAAAGGTTTATCGTTTTCACGACGCTTAATTTCATTAATTCTTTTAACCGCATCTTCATTGAAAGGGTTTGCGCCAAAACCATATACTGTATCAGTTGGGTAAACAAAAACCGAACCTTCCAAAAACAATTTTTTTGCTTTTTGAACAGCCGAATCTAAATTGGCATCAATACTGATCATATCAGCATTTTTAGACATTATCATTTATCATTTCCACTATTTTTGAAATAACCATCCGCGGTTTCAAATTAAACCCGCAAACAAATGTTTTAATAGGACATTTTTCGTAACCATGAATCCCGCAAGGCTTACAATTAAGATCATTTAAACTTACAAAAGAACTACCGTAATTATAAGGTGAAAAACCGAACCCGGGTACAGTTGAGCAATATATTGTCAGCACAGGAATATTTGCACACATCCCGAAATGAGTTGGGGCGCTGTCGTTTGAAATAATTATTTTTGTTTTTTTTAAAAACCCAATTGTCTCGATGATAGAAAACCTTCCCGCAGCCGAAACAACTCCTTCTTTAAAGCCATTTGCAATACCATCGCATAAAGTTTTATCTTTTTCACTCCCGATTAAAACAACAGTATACAAGTTCTCCCTAAAATATTTTACTATATCCTTAAAATATATTTCAGGGTACCTTTTAGTATTCCATATACTCCCGGGTGCAATTGCAGCAATATTACCGTCAAATTTATTTTCCAAAATAAAACTATCAATCTTTTTTTCTATCGATTCAGAAATCCGGACTTCCGGTAAGATTTTCCAATCATCCTTATATACATATCCGATTAAGTCCAAATTTCTTTGTACTTCATGATGCAGCGGAATATATTCTCTTAAATACTTGTAGGCATATTTAAAACTGCTGTTCGAAAATCCATATGTTTCTTTTACGCCAAGCATTATGACTATAAAAGAAGTACGCAAAGAACGATGGGGAGAATAAATTCTGGTGTAGTTATTTTTTTTTAATTCTTTAATAAAATTAAAAAGACCGGAAATGGATTTATGTTTACCTCTTTTATCAATAATAATTGTACTACTAACATAAGGTGAAGCGGAAAATATTTCAGCAGTTGACGGAATAGCAAGTATATCGATTTTGCTGTCCGGCAGAATAAACTTTAATTTCTGAATCATCGGCAATGTTAAAATTGCATCGCCGATAAAAGCCGTTTGGATTACTAAAATTTTTTCCATCTTGTAATTAGTATTTCCATCTTTTATGCATCCAAAGCCATTGCTCAGGATGCTTACGGATGTAACTTTCAAGAAAGTCAGTCATCCGTTGATTGAGTTCCACAATCTTATCTTCTTCGTTATCCGGCAAATCATTTATTTTTATTTCAAAGAATTCACAA
>PLNZ01000354.1:5909-7092 GCA_003142915.1 Ignavibacteriales bacterium
CCCCATTTGCATCTCATCTTGTTCAGCCAATCGGATACATAAGTATTCCTCTGAGCTTTTACAACGACTGCGAATGAGATATCAGCCTGAAGTCCAATTGACAGAGCCAAAAACTCCCAATTGCCATAATGTGCTGTTAATAATATCACGCCCTTGTTTTCATTATATTTTTCTTTCACAAGGTTTATATTTGAACATTTTACGGAATTTATAATATCATCTTTGTTCATCCATGGAACAGATAATATTTCAATTAGAGCAATGGCAAAGCTTTTATAGCTGCCAAAAGCAATTTGTTTTATTTTCCCGGGTGAATATTCGGGGAAAGCATTTGTAAGGTTTTCAATTGTAGTTTTTTTACGGATTGGAATCAAATAAAAGAAAGTTACAGCAAGAAGAAAGGAAAATTTTTTAGATAATTTAATGCCACATAATTTAAAGATATAACTAAAGGCAATAAAAATTATATATTCTATTTTATCAGTCATCAAACATAAATATAAATATAAATATAAANNATTGATAAATCAGGCAAAATTTAGACAAAGTATTTATTATTGAATCGTAATTCTATTTTGCCAGTTAGCATCTTGATATTCTCCGCGTGCCGTAGAATTAAGAAGCAGATAATCGCCAATCCCGTAAAGATCGGCAAAATCAAAAGTAACACCGCCCTGCAAATCATTATAATGCCAAATTTCATAAGGCTTGGTATCCATTGAATTTGCGTAACGTTCTATTTCGCTGGGTTCCCCATAAATCATAAGTACTCTTCCCCTGTCAGTTTTCCATCCGGCTTTCTTTAAGCTGCCGTATCTTTCGTCACTTTCCTGAACACGCTGCATATATTCTTTGTAAGAAACCCCCTGTTGATCTTCTGTACCTTCAGCATGTTTTTTCCAAAAGCCATACAAATAATTTCTTTTCGCCTCTACATTACCGAGCCTTGAAAACTGATCTATTTCATTTCGAGTAGCAATATATTTTGACTTTGCAAAAATATCATCGCATTCTTCATTTGAAAGTATTCCGAAATTACTTCCCAGTACGACTGACTCTTGTGTACCCGAAGTATCGGTTACTTTTATGCCCGGGTTATAAACAAAAAACTTTTTGATGGACGTTCTGCCAATAGATTCAGCGCTATCTATTAAAGTTACACTTAAAAAATATGAATCTGTCG
>PLNZ01000281.1 GCA_003142915.1 Ignavibacteriales bacterium
AAAAAAACAGATTTAGTATATGAAATAGGAAAGAATTATTCGACACCTACAACTGAATCCGACATTGTCCGGTTCGGCAAATACGGATTGATGAGAAGCATTCCGGTACAATTAATAATTGTTTCGCCAATGGAGTATAATGCCGCCCAAAGAACAATTAAATTTTACACAAAAATAAGATTTCGGATAAATTTTTCGGGCAGCCAAACAATAGTATCAAAACCTGCTGAAGATTTAATTAAAGTAGCTATAGTTAATTTTAATGTTGCAAAGGACTGGACAAAAAAAAGCATCAGCGGCACAGGCTTAAAAAAGGCAAGTGGAGTAACTAGTAGTGTACTTGCCAGCGGCACTTGGGTAAGATTTGAAGCGCCTACCGAAGGCATTTATATGATAACAAAATCCATGCTTACATCTTATGGTATTGATCCAAGTACAGTAGACCCGCGAACAATAAAGATATACAACAATGGAGGTAAAGTCCTACCCGAAAGTTTAACAGTTGCACGTCCTTCTGATCTGGTAGAAAATGCCATCCTGGTAGTAGGCGGAAATGGAAGTACATTAGATGACAGTAGTTATATATTATTTTACGGAAGGGGCAATGACTTTTGGGATTATGATACGACTGGCGGTACATATCAGAGATATTTTCATCCTTATTCCAACCAGAATTATTATTGGATAACATCTGGGGGAACTCCCGGGAAGAGGATGCAGAACCAACAGGCAAGTTTGAGTGTTCAGTCCCCTTATGTTCAGTCCTCGACGCAGGCATTTGCACAATGGGATAAGGATGAGATAAATATAGGCCAAACCGGCAGGGAGTATTACGGGGATAATTTTTCGCAGAGCACAGCTTCCCGATCCTATGTAACTGAATTAAACGGCAGGATTAATGCTTACCCTGTAAATTATAATTTTCGGTTTATCAATGCATCACCGGATAATTGCGGAATTGAGATTCAGGAAAGTTCCACTCCTATTGTAAATACAATTATAGACGGCTATGTCAGTTCCGATTATTATTTATACGGCATTAATTGGACAGGCAGCGCAAGTTATACCGGATCTTTAACATCTAATAGAAGCGTCTTAAATTTTACTTTTATACCCACATCGGCTTCAGATCAGGGTTACCTGGATTATTTTGAAATTTTATATCAACAGCAGCTTGCAGCGGTAAGCGATAATTTATTATTTTTTTCTAAAGATACGACTTCAGTTATTCAATACGATGTAACGGGCTTTTCTTCAAGCAACATTAGTATTTATAATATAACCGATTATTCCAATGTGAGCCTTCTTACCGGAACTGTTATTAACGGTACCGAATGTGATTTTCAGGCAAAAGAGAAAGCAGGTAGAGTGTCAAGATATTTCGGAGTCGGAAATGCGGCATATTTAACACCTTCGAACCTCACACAAATAGGAAATTCTAATCTTCACGGAACGGTGAGCGGGGCAAAGTTCCTAATAATAACTAATAAAATTTTTCAATCAGCCGCTCAAAGTCTTGCGGCATATAAAGAAACTTCAGCCCCTGAACCGATTTCCACTACCGTTGTAGATGTGGATCAAATATTCAATGAATTTTCCTGCGGAATGACAGATCCAACAGCAATCAGGGATTTTATAGCATATGCTTATAATAATTGGCAAACCCCGCCTGATTATGTACTGTTTTTCGGTAAAGGTACGTATGATGCTAAGAATGTGCAAGGAGCAAACAATGATTATATTCCTGCTTATGAAACGCAGGAGTCTCTTGACCAGATAAATTCGTATACAACCGATGATTTTTATGTTGAAGTAAGCGGTAGTGATGGTTTTATAGATATTCCATATGGTCGCATAACAGTTGAAACAACCGGTGATGCTACCACAATAGTAAACAAGATTATTCAATATGAAACACAGAGTAATAAAGGACCATGGCAGAATTTAATTTCACTTGTTGCAGATGATGGCTGGCATGGTATAGATGGATGGGAAGGCGACATACATACAGCCCCTTCAGAGACTTTAGCAAATACGATAATACCATCGTCGTATGATTTGAACAAAATTTATTTAGCTGCTTATAATGTCGTTTTTACAAGTGACGGACGCAGAATACCGGATGCGGGAACTGCAATTGTAAACTCAATAAATAGCGGCACATTAATTATGAATTATATCGGGCATGGCGCTCCTGAAATTTGGGCAGATGAAGAGGTGTTCGTACAAAGCACTACTATTCCCCAACTGCATAATAGCGACTATTTCTTCTGTGTTGCCGCTACATGTGATTTTGGATACTGGGATATACCAAGCTATCAAAGTTCTGCTGAAGAATTGGTACTTATGAATAATGCAGGCTGTATTGCCACATTCACCTCGTGCAGGCTTGCTGAGTCAGATGAAAACCACGCGATTGATTTCCAGCTATTTACAGACTTATTGCAAACAGCACGTGATACTAACTATTTGCCGGTAACGCTTGGGCAGGCAGTTTATTTTACCAAACAGTTTTTTAATGATGTAAATTCACAGAAATATGAACTGCTTGGCGATCCAACCCTCAGGCTCCAGATCCCACAGTATACGGCAACCATCGATACAATAAACGGACAAACTTTATCAGCAGCATCTGTCCAAATAAAAGCTCTAAGCACGACAAAAGTATCTGGTGAAATAAGGAAACCTGATAATTCATTATGGAGCAGCTTCAACGGCACAGGAATTCTTACTATGTTTGATTCTCAAATAATATTCGATCTTGTTAATTTGGATAACTTCCCGATGGTTCTGCCTGGAGGTATAATTTTCAGGGGGAATATTTCAGTAACAAACGGAAAGTTCTCTACAAGCTTTACAGTACCCAAAGATATTTCGTATGAAGATCAAAATGGAAAGGTAACTCTTTATTTTTATAATAGTAATTTAGATGGGCTTGGTTACACAACAAACATCATAGTCGGTGGAACAGATACAACCGTAGTTAATAATAATATTGGTCCTGTTATAAGGATATTTTTTGATGATACAACTACCACAAATCCGAGACTTGTAAACCCGAACTCAACGCTTATAGTAAAGCTTTATGATGCGAACGGACTAAACACAACAGGAACAGGAATAGGTCATAAACTTGAAGGGATATTAAACGGTGATAACAATAATCCGATAGATTTTACAAATTATTTTACCAGTGATATAAATTCGGGGGGTAAATCGGGTACAATAAATTATCAATTCAGCGGTCTTAATCCAGGTAATTACTCCCTTAAAGTTGTAGCATGGGATGTCTTTAATAATTCATCAAGTGCAACGACAAATTTTGATGTGGTAAGCAGCAGCGGACTGGTAATAGACGATGTTTATAATTACCCTGATCCGTTTGCGTCTAATACAACATTTACTTTTCAGCAGAACATAGCAGCGGCGATAAATGTAAAGATAAAAATATATACTGTTGCCGGAAGGTTGATAAGAGAAATAGAAAGCAACGGAATAACCAGTAAGTTTGTAAAAGTAGATTGGGATGGAAGGGATCAGAATGGTGATTTAATTGCGAACGGTACTTATCTTTACAAAGTAATAGTACATTCTGTTGACGGGCAGTATAGCCAAAGCGCTTTAGGTAAACTTGCTAAGGTTCGATAAAAAAATAAATGGTTTGAAAATAATTTCCCTGTATATATTTTTATACTTGGGCTTTCAATATTAATAAGAAAAGAAATATAACTTATCGGAGGAAGATAATATGAAATTATTCATTAGGTTGTTGATGGTCGGTATGGTGTTGACGGTTTTTCAGAAGATTACCTATGCACAACCAGTATCGACTGCTGTTCCGGATCTAATGATTGCGCCGGATTCCAGAGCCGGCTCTATGGGAGAGTCAGGTGTCGGTTTGGCAACTAACTCTGCGGCAATTTTTTGGAATCCAGCAGGCATTGCATTCCTGGATGGTCAGGAAGTCAGTATAACCCATAGTAACTGGCTGCCTCAATTTAACTTAGATTTATTTTATGATTATTTTACATACAGGTTATATATACCTGAAATAAGCGGCAGTGTTTTTTCAAGTATAACATATATGAACTACGGTCAATTTGTAAGAACAAATGCGGATTCACCTAACCCTATAGGAACGTTTACCTCTTATGATGCAGCTATAACATTTGGTTATGCAACACAGCTTTCTTCTGATTGGGGAGTTGGTTTTAACTTTAGGTTTATTCGCAGTGTGCTTTCGGATCAGGGTGCGGGAGAAGAGCAGGGCAGCGGTATTTCCAATTCCATAAGCTTCGATGTAGCAGCAATGTGGAGACCTGCGAAACTGGTATTACCTTTTGTCGATTATGACCTTGGTAAAAGCATAAGCTTTGGTCTTAATTTAAGTAACCTTGGTCCAAAAATGTATTATATCGACCAGGCGCAGGCTGACCCGATTCCTACAAACCTCAGGCTGGGTTTTGCTTACCAGATATTCAATGATGAGTATAATTCTTTTATATTTACATGTGACTTCAACAAGCTTATGGTTAGTGACAAGGTTAACGCGGATAGCAGCGTTACCTCAAGAGAGTTTTACCAGTCTTTATTTACATCATGGTCGGCGTCATCGTTAAATGCAGAACTTCAATCAATTCAAACTTCAATGGGAATTGAATATTGGTACGGTAAACCGGGTGATTTCCTTTTTGCTCTCCGCGCCGGTTATTTCTATGAAGATCCTTCCTATGGCGACAGGAAATTCCTAAGTTTTGGCGCAGGTATTAGGTATGATATTTTCGGCTTCGATTTTAGCTATCTTACTACTTCGTTATTCCCGGGTTATGATAGCCCGCTCGATAATACATTAAGATTTACACTTAATATCGGCTGGGGAGGGAATCCTGGAAATGAACGTAACTTACCGCGAGGAATTTAATTTCTTATGATAAAAAATAATCTGGTTTTTATCCTGGTTATTATTTGTTTGGGCAGCTTATCTGCCCAAACTTTTATCAGGAAAATTACTATGCATCCGAATAATTATTCGCAGAAAATATTCGGCACTAATGATACCGTGAAGATCCTTGTCGCTATGGTTGAATTTCAAGCCGATCAGGATGCTGCTACGGAAGGTAACGGTAAATTCGGAACAATTTATTCTCAGAATTACGGCGCTAATATTTTAGATCCTCTTCCGCATGATTCGAGCTATTTTGCAAGCCATCTGGAATTTGTTAAAAATTATTTTTCAAAAGTCTCAAACGGAAAATTAGTTGTAATATATAATGTACTGCCTGTAGTGATTACAGTTTCCCAGCAGATGGAAAACTACTCTACTTCAAACAATAATTTTGCTCCACTTGCAAATTTTTGCAAGGAGGTATGGTCAAAAGCTGATTCTGTGTATCCTGGTTTTAATTTCAATAATTATAATTTGTTTACAATATTCCATGCCGGCGTTGGGCAAGAAGTTTCGTTAGCAGGCGGTATAAATGATTCTCAGGATATTTCCTCCGTTTATCTAAGTTATTCTACATTAGCAGGTATTTTCGGTCCCTCATTTGAGGGGTTCCCTGTCCAAAATAATTCTTTCTATATAACCAACAGTATGATTATGCCGGAAACGGAAAGCCGGGAACAAACATCAATTAACGGCTCGATATCTTTGGCGCAAATTACCATAAATGGTTTATTGGCTTCAAGCGTAGGAAACTTTCTGGCGCTTCCCGATTTATATAACACTGCAACGGGCGTCAGTGCTATAGGAAGATTTGGTTTAATGGATCCCCAGTCAATTTTTGCTTATGCAGGTGTTTTCCCTCCCGAACCTTCTGCCTGGGAAAAAATCTTTCTTGGCTGGGCAACTCCAGTAACACTATCGCCGGGTAATTATAATGTAAGTTTGGCAGCGCATTTAGCAGCTTCTCCATCCGATACTACTATTTTTAATGTTCCAATAAATTCATCAGAGTATTTTCTGCTTGAAAACCGTCAGAGGGATGTGAATTCCGACGGAGCAAAAATTACTTATGTACTTAACGGTATTACTTATACTAAGACTTTTACCGGAGATGCAACAGGGTTTAACAGTGATGATGTAGATTCTCTTAAAGGCGTTATTACTAATGTAGATGAATTTGACTGGGCTCTACCCGGGCTTATAGATGATACTGCGCATTACCATGGTGGTATTCTGATCTGGCATATTGATAATAACATTATTAATGCTAAGATTGCTTCAGACCAGATAAATGCCGATCCAAGTCATCGTGGTGTTAATTTAATGGAAGCCGGCGGCATTCCGGAGATAGGGCAGACATTTACTGATGTTTTAGGCAATACTGTAATTGGTGAAGGTTCTTATGAAGATTACTGGTATTCTTCAAATCCCGCAACATTGTATCAAAACAGGTTTGCAGATGATACACGTCCAAGCAGTAATTCTAACTCAGGCGCAAATAGCCTGATTATTATTTCAAATTTCCCGGTTTCAAACAATAAAATGAATTTTAAAGTTACCTACGGAGATTCATTAGTAAAACCGTTGTTTTCTTCTTACCTCCGGCAAGTATCCACAAATAATAAATTAACAGTAGGGCAAAACAGTAGTAGTGTAAATTTGAATCTTCTTTCCGGATCTAATCTAATTCTTTTGGATTCCAAAGGCGATAGTATAGGGATATTGAGTCAATTTTCAAATTTTAAAACAGCATCTATCCTGTATAATAATTTCCAGTATTTAGTCGGCGCTTTTGATTCAACTTTGAATCTATATGTTAGTAATGGTTCATTTTATAAGGTCAATGT
>PLNZ01000285.1 GCA_003142915.1 Ignavibacteriales bacterium
GATATAACTAATGACGGTAAATCGGAAATTATTGCGGCGACAACGGACGGAAGAATATTTGCAATTGACGGCAATGCCGGATTAGTTGTAACAGGGTTTCCTATATCTTCCGGCGCGGAACTTTCAAGTACTCCGGCATTATATGAATACAATGGAAATTTATCTATAGCTGTATATAATCAACAGGGAAATTTTTCTGCCTGGGCAATTGGTGCCGGTGAAGGAACAGTCTTTTGGCCTGAAGAAAACGGTAATAACCAGAACAGCGGGTACATAGGTGCGGCTTCAAGCTTGAATTTTACAAATACCTTTTTCCCGGCAATAAAGGCATATAACTATCCTAACCCGGTTTATAGCGGAGAAACCCGCATACATTATTATGTATCTGAAGATTCAAAAATAGATATAAAAATTTTTGATGTTGCGGGTGATTATGTAGCCCATCTGACGGATAATGCTCAAGGCGGCCTTGCAAAAGAAACTCTGTGGAATATAGGCAACATTCAAAGCGGTGTGTATTTTGCAAGCATCAAAGCAACTGGTGTAAGCGGGAGAGTTGGAACAAATATTATTAAAATTGCTGTTATTAAATAATAAAGTTTTAATTATTGACTTCAAGTCCTCCGGTGTTCTTTCGCTGACAAACCCGGCATATTTTCTATATTACCCGGTGAAAAAAAGTAAGCTATTTTTTTACTAAACTAAAAACTAATGAAAATAACTAAACAATTTATACCTAAAATTTTTACTTTCATTTTTACAATATTATTAATTCAATCGAATTCATATTCACAGTTTACGGATTTTCATCCCGAGTTAAAATGGTATACTATTAAAGGTGAACATTGTCAGGTGCATTTCCATAGCGGCGCTGAAAGAACGGCAAAAGTTGTTGCGAAAATTGCTGATGAAGTAATTGGCCCATTATCTTCGCTTTATGATTATGACCCCGGTGTTATTCATTATATTATAAAAGATATAGACGATTATTCAAACGGGGCAACTTATTTTTTTGATAATAGAATTGAAATCTGGACAAGCGCTCTTGATTTTGATTTACGCGGCACTCATAACTGGCTTAGGAATGTTATTACGCATGAAACAACACACATGGTTCAGATTCAATCTGCCATGAAGATTACCAGAACACTTCCGGCTTTTTTTTTACAGGTGTTGAATTATGAAGACGAAAGAAGGCCGGATATTTTATACGGCTTTCCAAATGTAATGGTGTCATATCCATTAGCAACAGTTAATATTCCCGCATGGTTTGCCGAAGGTACAGCGCAGTATCAGCGTAAAGAATTCAGCTATGACAATTGGGATACACACAGAGATATGGTATTAAGATGCTATGCTCTAAGTAATAGTATGCTTACATGGAATCAAATGGGTATTTTTGATAAGACAAGTTTGGGAAATGAATCTGTCTATAATTCCGGTTTTGCATTAACAAGATATATCTCTGAAAAATACGGCGAAGATAAGATTGAAAAAATAAGCCATGATCTTGGTAAATTCGGTGTGTTTACAATGGATCATGCTTTTAAAGATGTGTTAGGAAAAGATGGTAATGAAATATATAACGAATGGAGAGACTTCCTGGTAAGCGACTACAAGAAAAGAAGTAATGATGTTCTATCTAATTTAGTTACCGGAGATACAATTTCTGCCAAGGGATTTGGAAATTTTTATCCTGTCTTTTCAAAAGACGGAACCAAATTTGCTTATATCTCAAATAAATCTGCTGATTATTTTTCAATCGCAAACGCGTATGTTTATGATCTTAAGACTAAAAAAGAAAAAATATTTGCATCATCGGTTAACTCAACTTTAAGCTGGGTCCCCGGTAAAAACGAAATAATATTTACCAGGCTGGATGAAGATAATCCTAATTGGAATAATGTACATGATATTTACATGCATGATTTTGATAAAGATAAAGAAACAAGACTGACATTTGATCTTCGTGCCAACCAGCCTTCTATTTCAAATGATGGCAGTAAGATTGTATTCATTTTTGAACGTGACGGTACGACAAATCTAGGAACGGTCGATTTTAGCGGAAAGAATTTTAAACAGCTCACTTCCTTTAATAACGGGGAACAGGTTTATCAACCGAAATTTTCTCCCGATGACAGCTATATTATTTTCGATTATTCCTATGCCGATAACAGAAGCATTGCTAAAATTGATACCGGTGGAAGTAACTTCCGGTTTTTAATTAAAACTAAAAATGATAATAGGAACTCAACTTTCGATAAAACCGGAAATTTAATTTATTGTTCCGATTCTACGGGTATATTTAATATCTATTCTTATAATTTGAGGACGGGGGAGAAGAAACAGCTTACAAATGTAATCGGAGGAACTTTTATGCCTTCGATTGACAATAATGGAAATATTTTATATACGGGGTACACTTCAAAAGGATTTAAAATTTTTGAAATTACGCCCGAACAGGAAGGTAAAGTTTTTGCCGGCAAAGATTACCAATGGATAAATGACCCGCCTTTAAATCAGGATAAGCCCAAGGGCGATTTAGCAAAATTTGACCTTGCTTCTTACCAAAATTATGATGATTATAAAATACCGGATTATAAAGAAGAGCCTTACCAGGGCACCTTTTCAAAAATGACTTTTTATCCATACTTAAGGTACGATAACTACAATACATCAAACAGTTTTATTGAAAAACTAAAGCCGGGTGTTTATTTGTCTTCAAGCGATATGCTTGACAGGTATGCATTGTGTGCAGGTGCTGATATAAATATACGGATGGAATGGGACCTTTTCCTTATACTCAGTTATAGGAACAAAATTCCCGGACTTTTTGATTTGGGAATAAAACCTGAGCTTTCAATTGAAGTATATGATATAAGCAGACAGGCAAATACTTCACTTGGATTCGGAGGGGATACAGTTGGTTCCAGTGTGAGCTATCTTTACAGTGTTCCTATTAATATAAGTTATAACCTTTTTGAAGTTGACTTTGCCGCCAAACAAAAAATTTTTTCTCGCGGACAAGATCTGGAATTCAGGTATATTTTTAGCCGGTATTCTGATGATTTAAGCAGCTTTATTGTTCCCAACAGCGATCCCACTGAACTTTATCCTGCAACTAACGATTTTTATTTTATCGGTAACGTTTTTCAATTAAAATATACTTTAGACATGACAAAACCGGCAGTTGACGACGAAATTAACCCCATCGGCACTTTGGTTGATCTTACCTATAATTATGAATTAAATGAATTTAACCCTGATGGAAATTATACGGTAGTGAATGGTATTCTGGAGCCCGTATATAATAATTATGATTTTCACCGGCTGGAATTAAACACTGAAATTCGTTTCCCTGTTTTTGAAAGTAGTACTCTGACTACAAAGCTAAGACTTGGAAATATTTTCGGTCCTACCGTACCGGACTTTTTTGATTTTTATTTAGGCGGTATTGTAGGTATGAAGGCTTATCCTTTTTATGCTGTAAGCGGCAATAAAATCGGCTGGTTTGATTTGACATACAGGTTCCCGTTATTTAGGAATATTGATGTAAGGTTTGGGCATGTATACCTTGATAAGATTTTTATGTCGTTCTATGGAGACATTGGTAATGCATGGAATGGTAATTTTGATGCAACTCAGTTAAAGAAAGGCGCCGGGTCGGAAATTAGAATACAAATGAATTCATTTTATATCTTCCCGACAGATCTTTTCTTTGACGCTGCTTATGGTTTTGATAAGTTTTCAGAGGATATAAACAATACAATTGTAACATACGGGCAAGAATGGAGATTCTATGCCGGTCTTTTATTCGGTTTTGATATTTAAGAAATAAAATTTATTGTTGAAGCGGCTGCAATTACCACAGCGCTAATTTATAACCATAAAGGGATTACTCAAACAGGTTTCTTCCAAAACTATGTTAATCAGCACTGGAGTATAATTAGGTTTTCCGAATGGACTCTGGCAAATATTAAAAACATAAATGCCGATGTTGAAGCTGCTCAATTATAGAAGAAAGTTTAGAGCTATAATAAAAAATACAAACTGCTCTAAGCTTTCAATTAAATTTTTTTAATTTGTCCAGTAAAGCAAGAATTCTATAAATAAAACTATCCACAAATTTCCCGGCCTCGGGGAACATTTTGCCATATCTTGTTAGATTGGTGGAGTTACTTTCGATTAAAATTGTCCAAAGATGAACTGCACGCGATTGTAGAATACGGCTTTCAAATGTTTGGTGCTGAGTTAAAGAAAGCTCCCTAAACATTTCTTCGTTAGCCGATCTTATTCCAGTAATAATACTTAATATTTCCCTTTTGGTCTCATCATCGTAAGATGGTTCAATAATTTCGGTAATTTTATGATTATAATTACCATTTAATACTGCTTCAACTTCATATAGTTCTTCTTCAAGAATTTTTGCCGTTACCGACAGACTCCGGCGGTGATTAGGAGAAAGTAAATTTTTATCAACCATGCTATTCGTTTTCAATTAATTTTATTGAATTAAGCAGCAAAAGATCTTTAGTAGTTTTTTCCAGCCTCGGTTCTAATTGTTGCTCACTTATACTTATATTTTTCAGGGCTGCTGAAATAGTTGAGTTTATATAAAAAATGATTTGATCAGTTTTTTCATCCATATCATATTTAAATTTAAAGGCAGTGTCTAATATTGATACCCTGTAAAAGCTGAAAACATTGCCGGAATTAACCATAGTCTTTTCTTCGACTTCCTTTTTCATCCTGGACAATAATAATTTTATAAAAAATCTTCGCGGGTAAAAATATGAAATTATTTTAAGCATATCTATTTCAAGGAAAAGAGGTTCGTCTTTGGTGCGGTATACAAATTCCGAAGGCTTTTCAAATGTAATTTCCTCCAATAATAGCGGAGATGAAATATTAAATAAGCCGGCAGAAATATCGGCAGTTTTTTTTATCAATTCGTTAATATTTAAAGCTGAAGCTTTTATGATATCCAGGTAGTTCTGATATAAACGTGCCTCAAACTTTAAACGCCAATGTTCAAAATCTGAAGTTAATTTAGATGCAAAGTAATCCCGTATAAGGGAAAGAAGATTTGCTTTTCGTGCTTTACGCAATGACATAAGATATTCAGTGACAGAATTAAACATTCCTTCAGCTTGTCTTTTGTTAAAATTGCTCATTTCAATTTCGAGCCCGATAATCAGATCATCAATTTGTCCATTAAAATTATAGAGTGCTAACTTCTTTTCGCGGATTATCTTATCCATTTCATAATTAAACTGCTTAATTTTATCTTCAAAAATATTAATGGGAGTCTTAAGGGCATTTAATTCAAGTTCAAGCGAAAAGGATAACCGGGAAGTGAACCTATCTAATTTTTTCTGCAAATTATTGCGAAGAATAGAAACTTTTTCAGATTTAATCGAACTTTTTATTTCATCTTCAAGAGCTGTAATGCCGCTTTGGGAAAGTAATGCCTTATCATTGCACATTTTGGCTTCCGACGCGTCTTTAGCAGATACAGGAAAAATTTTAGGACTGAGATTATGATTGGAAGCAGTCAAAATGTTTTTTGTGTAGTTTATAACTTCTTTTTGAGCATTTTCACTTACCAAGTCAATTTTATTCATTACAAAATAAAGTTTGTCTACATTCAAGCGGATATCCTCAAAGAATTGAAACTCCGTTTGAGTAATAGGAGGATCGATAGAAAGGACAAAAATCGCCGCGTCAATCTTTGAGATAAAGCTTTCTGTAGATTTTGTATTATGAAGAAACAAGGAGCCAATGCCAGGCGTATCGATTAAAATTATGCCGTCTTTTAAAAATTCAGAAGGATAAAGTATTTCAACAAACCTGACCTTTTTTATGTTTGACGGATTGCCGGACTCGGTTGTGTAATTAAACAATTCATGCCCGGGGATTAAAAGCTCTTTGTCATCTTCAAATATTACATTGACTATTTGTTCTTCACCAAATTTAATCATGGTTATCATGGAAGTAAGCGGCAATACTGCTGTGGGAAGAATATCAATCCCAATGAGAGAATTAATTAACGAACTTTTACCCCTTTTAAACTGCCCGATAACGGCAAGATAGAGGTACTCATTTTTTAATTTTTTCAGTTCCAATTTTAATTCTGCTGCAAAAGAAAGCTGGTTATAATCGTTTGAAAGTTGAATCAAACAATCGAATTTATCTGAATATTGTTCTGTAAATTGCATAGTTTATATATACTTCCTTACTTGTATAAAAGCAATTTTCTTAAGCCGTCTTTAGTGCTTTTAGGAAGCGGGCTTTTCATCAAATCAGCAATTGTATTTTCAACATCATAGCTAATTCGTTTAAGCAAAATCATTTTGTTTTCATAAACAGCATAGCAAGCCTGTCCGCCGTCTCTTGCAAGCCCAACGCTGCCGGGATTTACAACAAGAGTGTTATCAATTTCTTTTTTATACTGGACATGCGTGTGCCCTAATAAAATATATTCGGCAAAAATATTTTTAATTTCATGTCCTATTTCGTCCTCCCCTAAATATTTATAAATATCGCCTTGCGGGGAAGCATGTGCTAAAAAGAAAGAATTATCATCTAAATGAGCTTTATCAAGAACCGGCATATCTCTCAGGAACTTTTTATCATCTTCAACTAATAATGTTTTATGCCATTCTCTCGTAACAATTGAATATTCCCGGAAAGGACCCATGCAATTGCAGTCGGTATCAAATCCAAGGGCGTTATCATGGTTGCCGCGGACATAATAATCAGCATTTTCTTTTATGAATGTTAAACATTCTTTTGGATGCGGGCCGTAATCCACAACATCACCAAGGAAGATCAGCTTATCAAAATCAACTGCGGAGTTTAGGACAGCCTGAAGCGCCGGATAGTTAGCGTGAATGTCTGAAACTATTAAAACTTTCATTTGGAACTCTTTGTTAGAAGTAGGAAAATAAAAAACTCCTACTCCTATTAAAAAAATAATAAAAGCAGGAGTTATCAATTCCTATAATGAGAGGAATGCAAAGCGAACTCCATCGTTATATCAAAAATAAATTTTTTAAATGGTTTAGTCAAATTCATTTAGGTGATATGGCATATTCATATATGATAGGTATCTCAGTACAAA
>PLNZ01000379.1 GCA_003142915.1 Ignavibacteriales bacterium
ATCTTTTCCGCAGACAATTAATACTTCAAAATCAATCTTTAACTTCAGCATGTTATTCAAAATAGCTAGACCATGAGGAATGCCGTCTCCTCCTCCTAAAACAAGCAGAACATCGCTGCTCTTAATTTCATACTTCTTTTTATAAACGGCAATATCATCGGGTGCAGCTCTTTTAGAAAATTTCTCATCTAGAATAAATGGAAAAACATTAATATTCTTTTCTTTAATACCGTCACGAATTAATTTATCTTTTAACTGCCAACTAAAAACAATAAAATTTTGATCCTTATTCAAAAACCATAAAGGATGTGCCGTATATGGATCTGTAACAATTGTAATTACCGGAATATTCAACTTATCTGCTTTCAGAATATTATAAACCGGTTTTATAAGGAAAAAATGCAGAATTACAATCTTATCCGGTTTCTCTTTGAAAATTGTTTCATGTAAATATTTCTGCGTGTTGATTGAAACCAGATAAGCGCTTATTTCTGAAACAAGTTTGATTTTATGTACCGCATAAATAAATTCAAAAATCCACTTGGCATTATTCTGTAAAAACCGATAGCCGTCAACTACAATTAATTTTGCTATTCTTTTACTCTTTTCAAAACCGTCAAAGAGAATAGTTTCAATTTCATCATTCTTGTGTTTATTCAGATATTTTGCAATCGCGCGCGCGGGAGCTTCGTGACCTCCGCCGGTTTTGAGGTATAGAAATAATATTTTTTTCTTTTTAGGATTCATAAATATTATCTTAATACCGGAGATTTTTCCGGAGCCATTACGCCGGTCTTAAAGTAATCCAGAATCTTGAATGTCCCAAGTTTTCTTGCTTTCAAAAATCCCGACCATGCGGCATCTGCAATTATTCCTTTATTCAGCATTTCAAATAACCATTGATCGGTATATTCGGGATTTTCTTGTTTAATACCTGCCTGCACTTCAAACAGCCATTTTTGATTGAATTTTTCCTGTGCGCCAATTGACGGANNCATAAAATATCGGTGCATTTAAGCGCCTTATTAAATTTATCAAAGTAGTCGTATAAATCATCAGAGTAAATTATTTCAATCTTAGAATCATCATCAGTGATTTTACTTTTTATAGAAGTAAAGAAATCCTGCACATCTTTTCTGATACCTGCAACCAGAACAAGTTTTATCTCATCATTGAGTATTTTCTTCTTAAGACTAAAAGCAATTTTTTCTCCTATCTCTTTTTGAGCTCCCGCACCGCCGACTGCATACATTAATGTTAATTTTCTATCCTTACGCGGCACACAATTCTCTTTTCCTAAAAAATGTTTAACATTCTTTTTGTTACGCGCCCAGAATATATTTTGCGGATCCAGATAATCCAGTCTTTGTGCCAAATCAGCCTTTAATACGGTTAAATCTTGATCACCTAATAATTCTACCGGCAAAGGAAATCCCGTAGTGAATATTCTTTTGTCCTGAACTCCATACGCTTTTAATCTTTGCGCAGCTTTGCCACATGGGGCAAAATAATGAATTTTACTATCCCATGGTTCCTTTGCAACCCAAACACGGTTTATATCCGCATCACATATTATACAATAAACGTCCTGAAATCCCTTCATATCTGCGGCAATTGCCGTAGCGTAAAATGAAGTGACAAACGGCAAATTTTTTGTCCGGACTATATCCAGCAATCCATTGCATAGTCCTTTTTGAATTGTCGATTCAAGAATTAATACCTGTAAAGTTTTATTGGAAAGATCTCTAATCGGGTAAGATGTTGGAATGTACATGAGGGTATCGAGTAAATTGAATAAAGTATTACCTATATAAGGAATTCCCTTAGCCCGTGACATGAACTCATAACCGTTAAGAAGACGTTTCCATAATTTCTCTTCCTCTTTTGAGGTGGATTCTCCTGTGCCGACAGTAATTATCCCACCTTCGGCAATCTCCTTTAGCGGATAAACTCCTCGTTGATGACCATAACCCATATTTGCCGTTACTAACCAGGCTTTATCGNNTACAATTTATCTAATTTCGATTGAAATGTATTCAGAAAAGGCAATAACGACAAGTTAATAAATTATTATATTTCCCTTTTGGACATTTAGTGTGCTGCATTTATATTTCAAATATTGTCACAAAATATATTCATAATTGCAAACTAATAGCACCAAAGTAAGCTGATAGAAATCGGTGATTTTAGATTTGATGTTGTATGTTTTTTTATTTTACATATGCGGAAACAACAACTTTTATTTATTGTACAAGCAATATCCGCGGGACTTTTGTCAGCTACTCAGCTTATTGATCAGCAATTCGTGAATTCAGCAAATGGAGCTTTGTACAAACCAATTATCACTTTTTTGTTTTCATATAAAGTGGAATTNNAATGAACTACCCCGCCGCAAGCGCGGTCGGGGTAGCAAAGCCCATCTTTATGGATAAAATGTGCACCCCAAGGAGCGGGGAATTGAACACATGGAAATTAAAATTTAATCCTGATTTCTACCTTTGCAATTCGTTCTTTTCAGGAACACCAGGTTCGTCGAGTAGTTGAATGGAAGACGCGGGGCC
>PLNZ01000435.1 GCA_003142915.1 Ignavibacteriales bacterium
GTCACCTCTTTTAGAGGATTTGTGTTTTTGAAAACTCCCTTCGGAGGGACATTTTCGTTCTAAGCCTACTGTAGGCCTTAGTTTATCAAGCCTTCCCGCTTGAGTTTTCCGGAAATTCCGAATAACTGCCCCAGACCTTATTGGAATCCAATATAAAATTTGTTAATATTGGATTTAGCTTGACTTTAGTGCTAATATATGGTTTAATTGTTGCCCGAATGTATCGTAATTGCTAGATTCTTACAATAACTAATATTTCAATTATATTAAACTTGGCCGTAAAAATTATGATTGGTATTGATTTATTTGCAGGTTCCGGTGGTTTATCTTTTGGTGCTCAACAGGCTGGTGTCAAAATTGCTTACGCTGTTGAAAATAATCCTTATGCCGCCATGACTTATTCTAAAAACCACCGAAATGTCCATTTAATTAAGGACGATATCCGTTCGGTAAATAAACTTAAGCTTTCCCGAAAAGAACCGATTATAGTCTTTGGTGGGCCACCATGTCAGGGCTTTTCCACATCAAACCGAAAAACACGAACCAAAGACAATGAATCAAATTGGCTTTTCGAAGAATTTCTAAGAATTGTAAAGATTTGTAAAAGTGAATGGGTATTGATTGAAAATGTTAAAGGGCTGACCGAAACTGAAGACGGGTTTTTCTTTGACAAGATAACCGCCGAATTAGAGAAAATGGAATATACTGTTTCATCATGGGTTTTGAATGCCGCTGATTTTGGCGTTCCTCAGTTCCGTTCGCGTTGTTTTATTATTGGATCAAAAGACGGCGTAAAGTTAGATATTCCCAAACCCACTGTGACTAAATATATCACGGTCCATGAAGCGATTCATGATCTTCCCGTTCTAGAAAATGGAAGTATGAATTTTAGTTTACCATACAAGACCTCAGCAAAATCTAATTATGCAAAAGAAATTCGCGCCAATAAACGGACATCAACGAATCATCTCGTCACAAAAAATGCTCCACATATTCTAGAACGGTATAATTATGTGCCTCAAGGCGGCAATTGGGAAAATATCCCACCGTACCTGATGGATAATTATAAAAATAGAGAAAATTGCCATACCGGTATTTACCATCGCCTCGATGAAAATAAACCCTCTATTGTCATCGGAAATTACCGAAAAAATATGCTTATTCATCCAACCGAAAATCGGGGTCTTTCAGTTAGAGAGGCTGCCCGTTTACAGTCTTTTCCAGATTGGTATACGTTTAGTGGATCTATTGGTTTTCAACAACAACAAGTAGGTAATGCTGTGCCACCTTTGTTGTCTAAGGCAGTTTTTGCAAAGGTATTATCAGCTTAGGTTATTTTACTCGCCGGCAACATTATTGCCTTCAAAGGAGAAAAAGCATTGGCTTGGTCAGAGAAAGTAATGGAAATAGCTACGGAGAAAGGGCTAAAGTCTCTTTTAGGCGATGTCAATGGCAAAAGTCGGTTTGCGCGTTATAATATCGCTAGGGAAAAAGTGGTAGATGAAATCTTGCCGCAAATACTGAGAACAGCGGTAGATCTCACTGATCATGGCGAAGGTCATGTAAGCAGAGTCATGGATACCGCCGCTACGCTTATCGGCCTTGCAAACGTTGAAAGCAATGTTGAATTAAGTGCTCCTGAATTATATTGTTTGATGCTAAGTGTTTTGTTTCATGATGTTGGAAACATCTTCGGGCGTGAAGATCACCAGCACAAAGTCGCTGAGGTTTATGATTACGTATTTCCCGATGGACAGCGCGATATGTTAGAGCGGAGGATTGTGTTAGCGGTTACATCTGCGCATTGTGGTATGGCGATGGACGGAACCAAAGATACACTAAAAGAGCTTTCGACAAGCGTGTATCAACTAGAACGTTTTCAAAAAGTTGACGTTTGTAAAATAGCAGCAGTATTAAGGTTTGCTGATGAGCTTGAAGAAGGTCCAGAAAGAACTTCTCGTTTTATGCAAAAACAACATGGATATAAACCCGAAAATTTGATACATCATCTTTATGCCGACATTGTAACCCCATGTATTGATCGCGGTGAAAAACGTATTGCATTGACTTATAACATCAATATAGAAACTAGTGGTTCAACTGACTTAACCGCCGAAGCTGAGAATAAGCTAAAAGAACTTTTAGAATATACATATCAACGAATCCAAAAATTAAATCAAGAGCGCAAATATAACAGGTTTTATTGCGAGTCTATATTGCCCTATAAAGAAACTACTGTATTTTTTCACTTTATGGTAAATGGCATTCCTATTATGTTTGATCTTCCTGGTAGCGTAGTTCTAAATGATTTGGTGCTCCCTGGCGATAAAGAAAAGATATTTGTTGAGTATGACCCTAATTATAAAACCGATAACGTATTGGAGATTATCAAAAAGACACTAAACAAATAAGAATATAAACATATTTATGTTCTTGGAGCAGACTATATGCCAGAAATATATAACAATCCATTTGAATATGATGCGGCTACAAAGCTCCCTGAGGAAAAGATTGTAGATTTCTATATTGAAGATTTTAATTATTCGCGGTTCATTCATTCAAAAAGAAATATTATGCTTGTTGGGGAACGAGGAACAGGGAAAAGCATGGCTCTTTTGTTTAATTCCTTTCCTATAGCTCAATTGAAAGCGGAGAAATCAGGAAATACTCCAGATTATGATATTATTTGTGTTTATATCCCTTGTAACACTCCTCTAACTCATCATAGAGAATATCAATTACTTGAAGCTGATGAAGCAGCAGTCATTAGTGAGCATTTTCTTGTATTAGCAATTATGTTTGGTGTTATAGATACTGTTTCTAAAATCAAAAATCTGCTGAATGAAGTGGATGAAAGCAAATTGAAAAAGCAATTTGCTTTTGTCCTTGACCTGGAAATTCCGGAAGAAGATTCCCTGTTTGAGGGGTTAAAACAAACCCTACAAAGAGAAATGACAAAAACACAAAAAATGCTAAATTCTCGCGTTAAAGATGCTTTTTATGATGCAGCCTTATCTTTTTCCTCCGGGATATTACCTTTATTGAGCACATTGCGAGCCATTCCCAAGTTAAAGTATTCTCATTTCGCTTTAATGATTGATGATGCCCATGATTTGAATGAGTTTCAAATTCGCGTGCTAAATTCTTGGATTGCATACCGAGATAATTCTCTTTTTAGTTTTAAAGTTGCAACCGCTAAAGTTGAACAACCAAGACGAATTACTGCCTCTGGTGGCACCATTCTTGATGGTCATGATTTTACATTGATTGATATGGAAAAGGCTTACCAGAGCCAATCGACAGATTTTGCATTATTAGCAAGAGAAGTTGTTCAGCGAAGGTTAAATAATATTAACATTGATAGAACACCGGATGAGTTTTTTCCAATCGGTAGCGAATTCCAAAAGGAATTAGATGCGGCTGAATCAAAAGCTCGGAAAAAGGCAGAGGAGAAATATCCAAACGGCACGAAAAAGCAGATTACTGACTATATATATAAATACGCTCGCGCAGAATATTTCAGAAGCCGTTCGCCAAAGGCGAATCGCCCACAGTATAGTGGTTTTGATACTTTGGTTCACGTGTCAACTGGAATTATTCGTAATTTGCTTGAACCGTGTTGGTGGATGTATGACAGTGTTTACTCAAGACAGCCAGAACAAAGTAAACAGCAAAAAATTATGGAAATACCGCCATCTATTCAAAGCGAAATTCTGTTAGAAAGAAGTGAAAAGAAATGGGACTGGATTCGCGAACAATTAGAGTGTAGTATCGATGGGTGCTCTCGCGAACAAAGGGAGCAAGTTTTTAGATTATTTGATAATTTAATGATTCTTTTCAGAGAAAGATTATATAATCATGAATCAGAACCAAGAGCTATTGTGTTTACCATATCTGAAAGAGAATTTGGGAATAATGACAAATTAGAAGAAATATTAAAAATAGCAAGGAAAGCTCAGATTTTATATACACGTACAGGGTCAGCTAAAGATCATGGCAAAAGGGAGACTTATTATGTTCCTAATCGTATTTTGTTGCCGGATAGAGGTTTGGACCCGAATGGCCAGCACGCACGAGTGTCGATAAAGGCACAACATCTTTGGAAAGCAGCCTCCGATAATACACAAATTCCGATGGATATTCGAGATGAAACTGAAGTCGGTACTATTTCGGACTTGCAGGGGGTGCTTTTATAGTGGCTAATATAGAGTTGTTGGTTACGGTTGCCAGCTGGGAAGAGCGTTTTATATTGGGATTAAAACATCTTCTTGATGAATCGAGCCCCCGTCAGCTATTAATGTATTATTTTGAAGATTACGCAGATCGTACAATTGACAATCGGACGTACATAAATGAACTTTGTCAAGAAAAAGGAGTTATTTTAGAAAGTCATAGTTTATCGTTTAAAGAACCCAAACAAGCATGGACCACCATTTATGACACGCTGAAAGTTGATCGCCTTGTTGAGAAAGAGATTATCATTGATTTCACGACAATGCCCCGTGAAATTCTTTGGACTATTTTAAATTTACTAGATGGTTCTTCGGCTGTGATTAATTATGTCTATTCAAAACCTGAAAAATATAATGGGATTTGGTTAAGCCGTGATCCCGGTAAACCTAGGTTTGTCTATAAATTAGGAGGAGAGGCAAAACTTGGTGCTAAAACTCTTTTGTTGGTGATAACTGGTTATGATGCCGAACGAGTCGAACAGTTAGTTCGTTTTTTTGATCCGCATCATTCTTTATTAGGCATCCAAGTTGGGAATCAATATAACAATCTTGGCATGAATATGAGTAAGTATAAGCAATATGAAAGACAATCCAGTTTTACTCTTTTTGAGATGGACGCTTATAGTGCTGATCATGGATTTGCTGTAATAGAAACACAATTGGGTAAATACCTTAACGATTATAATATTATTATGAGTTCTTTAGGACCGAAGCCGTCGGCAATAGCACTATATCGTTTGAAAATAAAGTACCCGCAAACTTCATTGGCTTATGCCCCATCAAACGAATATAATTCGGAATATTCACTCGGTTTTGGTGGAAATTGTAGTGGAAAATTATAAGTATTTCTGAAAGTTGCTAGTGCTTATTTTCCATATTTCATAACTCATCCTTAAGGGCGCGTGAAATTTATTGTTACAGTCCCTTTTTCACATCCCTCCCCAAAAGAGGTGACAAAATC
>PLNZ01000461.1 GCA_003142915.1 Ignavibacteriales bacterium
ACAATAATTTTGATATAGTTCCATTATCGGAAAATAATAACTTCGTAACATGAGTTATCAATCTGAAAAAATAACAGCTAAGGACCAAAAAGATGAAAATTCTTAAATTCGGCGGTTCATCGATAGGCGATACCGGGAAAATAAAAAATGTAATTGAAATAGTTAAAAAATCTATCGGTGAAAATAAAAGAATTGCCGTTGTTTTCTCTGCTTTTCATAAAGTTACCGATAATTTATTAAAGATGGGACAGCTTGCCGCAAGCTATAACACTGATTATATTGAGCTGGTTAAGAAGCTTGAAGACAGGCATATTTCAATGGCGCAGGAACTTCTTGCCGTGCAAACACAAAGTACTGCCATTGCTAATCTGAAATACACTTTGAATGAATTGGAAGATGTCCTTCACGGTGTTTACCTTATTGCTGAACTTTCTCCCAGGACTCTCGATTTTATATTAAGTTTCGGTGAAAGGCTTTCTGCATACTTTATGGCCAATGTCCTGATGGACAGCAATGTTGACTGCGAATACCTTGACGCCAGAACTCTTGTTAAAACCGACGAGGGATTCGGCGCTGCAAAGGTTGACTTTGATGCCACTTACAGGAACATCAGGAGTTATTTTAATTCCCATAAAAAATTCCAGGTTATCACAGGCTTTATCGGCTCAACCGGTATCAATGAGACTACTACTTTAGGCAGAGGAGGTTCTGATTATACTGCAGCAATCTTCGGCGCTGCTTTAAATGCAAAGGAAATAGAAATTTGGACGGATGTTGACGGCGTGCTTACCGCCGATCCGAAAAAAGTGAAGAAAGCTTTCCCCTTAGAAAACCTTACCTATGAAGAAGCTATGGAACTTTCGCATTTCGGGGCTAAGGTAATTCACCCGCCGACTATGCACCCTGCAATGGAAAAGAAAATTCCGATCAGGATAAAGAATACCTTCAATCCTGATTTTGAGGGTACCCTGATTAATGATAAGTCGGGCTCAAACAACTTCTCAATTAAAGGAATTTCATCAATCGATGATATTGCATTATTAAGAGTCCAGGGCGGCGGAATGGTGGGTGTTGCCGGTATTGCCCAGCGGATATTTTCAGCTCTCGCGGGTAAAAAGATTAACATTATTCTTATTACGCAGGCTTCATCCGAACACTCACTATGCTTTGCCGTATTGCCTAAATATTCAACTGCCGCAAAAAAAGCTATACAGCAGGAATTATATTATGAGATCAAGGAAAAATTAATCCTTGAACCGGTCGTTGAAACCGGTCTTTCTATTATCGCCGTGGTTGGAGAAAATATGCGGAGAACCCCGGGAATATCGGGAAAAATATTCCAGGCGCTCGGAAAGAATGGAGTAAACATAGTAGCCATTGCCCAGGGTTCATCTGAATTAAATATTTCCACTGTAATTTCACGGAACTATGAAGCGAAAGCTCTAAACGCTCTTCATGATGCCTTCTTCTTATCAATTGTAAAGACTGTGAACTTGTTCGTGGTCGGTACGGGATTGGTTGGCGGGACCCTGCTGCGGCAGATGAATATTCAGACGGATTTTTTGGGAAGAGAATATCTTCTGAATGTTAAGATCATCGGTTTGGCAAACAGCCGGAAGATGCTGATCGATCCCAACAGCATTGACCCCGAAAACTGGAATGACAGGCTTAACCTTGAAGGAACCAAAACCAATCTTGATGTAATGATTGACTGGATGAAGAAATTAAACCTGCCTAATAGCATTTTTGTTGATTGTACTGCAAGCGATAAGGTATCGGGACAATATAAAGAAATTTTAGACGCAAATATTTCAGTGGTAACGCCGAACAAACGGGCAAATGCAGGGAGTTTTGAATATTACCAGGCGCTTAAACAATCTGCATTAAAGCATAATGTAAAATTTTTATATGAAACTAATGTCGGCGCCGGCTTGCCTATAATAAATACTTTAACCGATCTTGTTTCAAGCGGCGATAAAGTATTAAAAATTCAGGGCGTAATGTCCGGGACTTTAAGCTATATATTTAGTTCATATAAAGATGGGAAATCTTTCAGTCAGATTGTTAAAGAAGCTAAGGAAAAAGGTTTTACCGAACCCGATCCGCGCGAGGATCTTAACGGTATGGACGTTGCAAGAAAGTTATTAATTCTTGCCCGTGAAACCGGGTTATCGCTGGAACTAAAAGATATTAAAGTTGAAAACCTTGTACCCGGACCCGTAAGAAAATCAAATTCGATCGAAGAGTTTTTTAAAAAACTTGCGGAATATGATAAAAAATTTGAGGAGAAGAGAAAGCGTGCGGCAGATAAAGGCAATGTATTGCGTTATGTAGCAAATCTTGAAAACGGTAAAGGGGAAATATCCTTGCAGGAAGTAAACAGCACTCATCCGTTTTATTCGCTATCGGGCAGCGATAACATTTTTGCAATATACACAACACATTACCGGGAACACCCTATTGTAATTAAAGGTCCCGGCGCAGGAGCTGATGTAACTGCCGCGGGAGTATTCGCAGATATTATCAGGATATCAAATTATTTAAGTTGAAAATATTATTTGATTCAATATTGATTAAATTTTAAATCCAAATTTGAAAATAAAATCTAAGTTAAATAACATAGAGAGAATAAATGGCTAATAATGAAAAAATCCCGGTTGGAGTGCTTGGCGCTACGGGAAGCGTCGGTCAGAAGTTTATTGAATTATTATCAAATCATCCCTGGTTCCGGGTAGCTGAAGTGGCTGCATCTGAAAGATCGGCAGGAAAAAAATATAAAGATGCCGCTAACTGGATATTATCCACTCCCCTTCCTAAAGATGTTGCTGAAATGACTGTAAAAGAATGTGAACCGGTTTTAAGCAGTAAAATAGTTTTTTCAGGATTGGATTCAGGTATTGCAGGAGGTATCGAAGCAGCTTTTGCAAAAAACGGATACGCTGTAATTTCCAATTCAAAGAATCACAGGATGGACAAAGACGTACCCCTGCTTGTTCCCGAAATAAACGCAGATCACCTTGAATTGATTAAAATACAAAAGTATAACGGCGGATGCATTGTAACTAATCCTAACTGTTCAACTATAGGCTTAGTCCTGGCGCTTAAGCCGTTATATGATAATTTCGGATTGGAAGCGGTAAATGTAGTCACTATGCAGGCGCTTTCAGGCGCCGGTTATCCCGGTGTTTCAGCCCTTGATATAATTGACAATGTTATCCCTTTTATTTCCGGTGAAGAACCTAAAATGGAAACCGAACCTTTAAAGATTTTCGGAAAACTCGGGAAAGACGGCATTATCGATGAAAATATAAAAATCAGTGCGCAATGCAACCGGGTTGCAGTAGTCGACGGGCACATGGAATGTGTACAGGTAAAATTGAAAAGGAAAGCGTCAAAAGAAGAAATAATAGAAGCTTGGAAAAATTTTTCTGCAGAACCGCAGAAATTAAATCTGCCTACAGCGCCTTTGAAGCCGGTTTATTATTTTGAGGAAGAAAAATATCCACAGCCAAGGATTCACAGGAACCTTGATAAAGGTATGGCCGCTTTAGTAGGAAGACTTCGTGAAGACTCCTTATTCGATTACAAATTTGTTGTCCTTTCGCATAACACCAACCGCGGTGCAGCAGGCGGCGCTTTGCTTTGTGCGGAACTTATGAAAGCTAAAGGATTTATTTAATTATTTACTGAAGTTATGCAAATGATATTTAAAATAGCCCCGACATTTATGTCGGGGTTTTATAAATTTCAAAACATGTNNAAAAAATATGAAAAAAAATATAAAAGTATTTGCACCCGCCTCAGTAACCAATGTAAGCTGCGGCTTCGATATTATGGGCTTTGCTATCGATTGGCCCGGGGACGAGGTAGTCCTGAAAATTAAAGACAAACCCGGAATTTCNNATTACCAAAATAACCGGCGATAAAGGAAGGCTTCCCTTAGACCCATTAAAAAATACTGCGGGAGTTTCCCTTATTGCCCTTGCCGGCCATTTAGAGTTTAAAAAAGGCATTGAGATGGAAATTCATAAGAAGATGGCGCTTGGAAGCGGGCTTGGTTCAAGCGCTGCTAGCGCTGTTGCAAGTGTATTTGCTTTGAATGAACTTCTCGGGAAGCCTTTATCAAGGAAGGAGTTGCTGCCCTTTGCCCT
>PLNZ01000316.1 GCA_003142915.1 Ignavibacteriales bacterium
GAAAATATTGCCCCCACTACAAAATAAGGACCAAATATGGTACTGTGCCAGCCCGGTTGTAATGTCATTGAAAATATCCATGAAATTACAGTATGCACGGAAATTGCGATTGGAATAACCATAATCATAAGAATATTTATAGCTCTTTCCAATACATGCTTCTGTCTCTCTGTACCTTCATAACCCCAGGAAAGTATTGTGTATAGCTTATTGAATCTACCCCCTCTATCCCGGAGAAGTGCTATATCCGGTATTAATGGTAAATAAAGATAAATAGTGGAAGCAGTGAAATAGGCTGTAATGCTGGTTAGATCCCAGAGTAGTGGTGATTGTAATCTGCCTCTTTCAAATATATTCAGTATTCTGTCCGGTCTGCCAAGATCAATTATTGGATGCAGCCCGCCAATTAAAAGTACAATTCCTGTTATGACTTCTGCCATCCTGGTTATAGGACGTCTCCATTCAGCTTTAGATAAACGAAGAATTGCTGAAATTAATGTTCCGGCATGTGAAATTCCAATAAAGAATACAAAACTAATAATATAAAATCCCCAGGTAACAGGTTCATTCATACCGGTCACCCCGAGTCCGAAAATAAACTGCCGGATATACATAACAACGCCAAACATAAACACGGTTAATAAAGCCGCCGCTAAAACATAAAAACCTTTGCCGGTTTGATATATTGGTCTGAATAATATTTCATCTTCATCAAGAATCTGATGATTATCCATCTTAAAAACCTTTATTATTTAAATTGAAAATCTTCACTCGGCTTTAGCGCTGAGATAGTAAACTTTGGGCTTGGTTCCAAGTTCCTCCTGCAGGGTAAACTTTCTGTAGTCATTTATCAGTTTAAAGACCTGGCTGTGAGGATCGTCTAAATCTCCGAAATAAATTGCATGCGCTGCACAGACTTCTATACAGGCAGGGATATAATCACCTTCCTGCAATTTTCTGTGCTCGGACTTAGCTTTTTCCCTTGCTGCTTGTAAACGGTGAATACAGAATGTGCATTTCTCAACTACACCTTTGGGTCGAACAGAAACATCGGTATTATAGCACTTTTCGTTTTCGATCTGTTGTTCATCCTTAAGCCAATTGAAAGTTTTGGCGGAATATGGACAATTTGCCATACAATATCTGCAGCCTATACATTGAGGATAAATCTGTGCAACAATTCCGTCATCTCGTTTATAAGTTGCCCGAACAGGACAAACTTTTGTACAAGGAGGTTCATCGCATTGAAGGCAAAGCATCGGAATTTTTGTAGGTCTTATGTCAGGATAAGCTCCTTCGAAATTAGAATCAAACAGCTTCATCCAGAACATAGTTCTGCCCAAAGCTGCATTTTCTTTTGAAACTATCTGAACATTATTTTCAAGCTTACATGCGGTAATACAAGCCTCACATTGAGTGCATTTGTTAAGATCTATTACCATTCCATATTTAGGCATAAATACTCCTGCTTTCAGTTCCGGTCATTTTATTTTCATTTGTCATTATCTGTGCAGAAGAAGGCGAATCTCCTGGTGAAGCTGATATAATCTCCACTAATGTTTCAGAGAAAGCAGCCTTGCCGGTTTGTTTATCGGATAAATCATCCAAATAAGCTAACGGGTTAACTCCGCAATTATCTCCAAAATCAGCGTGCCCCAGTCCAAACGGAACATCAAGATTTCCGGGCATAACAGCCGGATTATGAATTAAGATTGCAGTAAATTTTCCTTTGTTTGTTCTTAATACTACTTTGCTTCGATTGTTTACAGAAAACTTGCGGGCAGTATCAGGATTAATTTCTGCCCATAGTTCATAGAATACCGACCAATTGCTGCCAAACTGTTCTACTAAAACAGGGTAGATGCTCATGCTCCCTTTGTAATCCAAATTTTTCCTGAAAATATTAAGATGTAGGTTGTTGTTGGGTAAAGAATATAACGAACTCTTCGGTAAGAGTGAGCCTTTATTGAATATTTGTTTAAAATCAATTTTAGGGTTATAAGATTCCTTATCGGCAAACGGATTCCACCAGCCTCCGGCTTCAAGCAGGCTGTCCCAAAAATCGTCGAAGCTTGAGTACTGCTCAGTGTTCCACCCGATCTTTCGTAAACCTTTTTCAATTGCAGTCGGTTTACTCTGCCCCATTAGAATACCTTCACGGTTGGAATATATTTTATTAGCGGCTTGCTTTATATAATCGGAGTAATTCTGGAAAGGAAGTTTAATGCCTGGTTTAAGATCTTTCATTAAAGAAATTAGTATATCGCCTGTATCAACCGTGTTAAAAAATTGGCTTACAACTGGCTGTCGTATTGTTATGGCAGGTATGCCCATCGATTCATCGAATAATAGATCAATTTTTTCAAAATCATCATGATCCGGAATAATAAGATGAGCAAATGAGGAAGTTTCATCAACAAAAGAAGAAAAGCTTACAATAAAAGGAATTGAGCTTAATTGTTTTTTCAACGCTTCCTGCCCGGGGTTATTGAAAACAAAATTACTGCCTGAAATGATTAAAGCTTGAATGGATTCGTTTCCGGAAAGCCGTTCTTTCAGCTTTGCGAAGGAAATATTTTCAATGGATTCATTATCTTTCCCCAGCATTGATGAGAAAAAATTATCCTTAATTTTGCCGAAGCCTCTAAAACCCTTCAGCGCATTCAGGGCTATTATAGCTGAAGCATTTTGGGTACCGTTTGAATTATAAAGTACAGCCTCATCAAAATAAGCGGCGGGCGCAGAAGCATTCTCGAACTCTCTGCCTATTTGTAAAATTTTATCGGAAGGTACGCCTGTTAACTCTTGTACTTTATCAGGGTAGTAATTGTCCAATACATATTGTCTAAAATCGTTGAATCCTGAAAAATACTTCCCGGTAAAATTTTTATCATACTTTTCATCCCTCAAAAGGACATAGGCAATTCCCAGTGCAAGATATTCAAATGAAACAGGAAGAAGAGGAATCCAATCGTCAGACTTTGCTATGCCCGGAGTCAGCTTTGGCTGAACGGAAGTGATCTTAAATCCTTTTGACCTGTGCTCATTTATCTTGCGTGTATAATAAAGAGGATTGTTTGAAATCTCAGCCATTTGCGAACCGAAATTCAGCAGGTAGTCACATTTGTCAAAGTCAATAAAATCTGGCGCATCAACGGAAATATTTTTGTACGGAAAAGAGCTGGCGGTTCTGAAGTTATCAAGAATAAGATTTTTAAAGCCAATTTCTTCCGAAAATTTATTAAACATACCTGCCCTAAGTCTTGATTCGGTTTGAGTAACCAGGAAAACATCATCGTGCTTATTTTGAGAAATAATTTTTTTCAATTCATCCGAAAGTATTTTGTATGCTTCATCGTATGATATGGGGACAAACTCGCCGTTAACATTTTTTACCGGACCGGTCAGACGGGAAGGATGATATATACTTGCAACTGATACGAGCCCCATTGAACATATCCCCCCTTCATTTACAGGCGAGAGAGGATTGCCGAAAACCTGGATAGGAAAATTATCTATGAGACGTACCTTCAAGCTGCAGCCCCCGGGACACTTTGTACATGCAGTAAGCTTCCAGGATTCTATTCTCGGACCGGAATAAAGAACCGCTTCCATAGATTTGGGAAGCTTCATCATCGCTCCGGCTGCACCGCCAAGAGCAAGTCCCGCTAAAGAACCGCCTATAAGTTTCATAAAATCGCGTCTATTAATTTCCATTCAAAAAAATCTCCTTTGAAGCATTACTTTTTTTTATCATAGTTATTAAATCATTAATGATGGCAGTTGCCGCAGTCGGTTGTTATTCCTTTGTCTTCGTGACAATTAAAACATAATTGCATTTCTATCGGGTTGTAATTTTTCAGTTCCGGTGAAGTTTGTTCACTCATATAGCCATGGCAGACAGTACAGTCCAGCTTCCCAAGATTAACATGCCTTTTATGTGAGAAGTAAACGTAATCGGGAAGGTTATAATATGTCCGCCATTGTATTGTCTTATTGTTTTTTACAATTTGATAAATTACCGTTTCTCTTTCTGAGGAAGGATTTATCAAAGTAGAATGGCACATGCTGCAATAATCTGTGTTAGGTATACCGGCACGCATTTGAGTCTCAGCGCCGCGATGACAGTTCACGCATTTTATTTTGTGCTCTTTTGTATGAACGTAATGGCTGAATGACACAGTGGCAAATTCTTCGTGTTGTGATGGACGGTTGGAAAAAAAATAATAGCTGGCAGCAAAGCAAATTAATGAAAGAAGGGAAATAAGTATTTTATTTTTCATTACGTTTTGTTCTGTTAATTCCTAATGTTTAGATTCAATCCAACTCAGCGGATTAATCATACAAATTAGATTAAGTCCGCTGTGTTGAAGTTTAAACAATTCATAGGTTACTTATCAAGTGACCGCAGATATTCCAGCACTGCTCTTGCATCGTTCTGCTTTAATTTCTGATCCTTCATCTTAGGAACTTTTTTCCACTGCTGAATCAGATTTATTACATTAGGATCTTGCTTTTGCATTTCGGCGGTATTCATTAGATAGTTCATAATGAAAATAGGTGATAAAGTTTTTGTAACTCCACGCAGAGCGGGAGCTAAGTTTATATCATCTATATCATGGCATGCAGAACATTTATCGTTAAATATTGAAATGCCTTTATCAACCAGTTTTGGGTCAATACTGCCCAGCTTAACTTCTTTCACCGGCCCGATACCTTTATCCTCCAACTGAGAAGAGTTTTTCTTTTGCTGTTCCGCTGGCGTTATAAGCATAGAATTGTTCGCTTCAAATCCACAAAGACTAATGAAGGAGATGAAGAATACAAATTGAATTATTGAACTTATTTTCATTTTTTTCTCCAAAGATTTTATTATTGAATAATATTTTACAATTAAAAAACAAACCATCCCATTAAATATAATGTATTATTGTCGGATGCATTCCTGCCGAAGCCATCGTAATTGATAGTGTCGCCGTTGAATTGATTGTACAAAATATATTGAACGGCAAACTGAGTATTAAGCCAGGGTATAAATGTTAATTGCAATAATTCGCCGCTGCTGTTTGGTGTAGCGTTATTACTTCCGGTAACGGCATTAGCAGTATAAAGGATTGCATCGCTTGAACCGCTGGTTAAAAAGTATCCCGCTGACAAAGCAGCATATTCCGGAAAATTATATGTAGCATCGATTTTAAATGAACCAAGATTATTGCTTGCATTGGCTGAACCGCCTGCGTTGTATGCAGCATCCAGATTCTGTTTTTCGGCTATGTAAGCAGTATGTAAAATCAACGTACCTCCGTTGTCAAGATTTTTTTCATACTGAGCGTCAAATCCTATATCGGTATATTTATTTGTCAAGCCGGTTATTCCTGAAGGATACAATTCTGAGTATAGACCGAAAGTCCCGACTTCTAAATATTGGTCCTGCCATTGATGTTGAAGTGCAAGTCTCCAGTATGGCGATACTCCTTTAATATTACCGGTCCATGATGAATCAGGCGGATAAGCAGCGCCCTGCGGAGTAGAATGATAAAAAGAGATTTCCGCATAAATTAATTTGTCGTATAAGGCATATGCGCCCAAGTCTGCGACATTTCCAGAGGCTAACTGCAGCAGTGTAGCGGCAGAGGGCGAAGGTACTGAACTTGACGTAGCATAAGGAAAACCCCAAACCGGTGTAGTGTTCCAGACATCCTGCAATGTGGGGTTGTTATTTAATGTTAATCCATAAAGCAAATTGTTAGAATCAAGAGTAGTATGATTTGCATATCTGACATCTATCATATCAAGACCAAAAGTTCCAACGGTTGGATCGTATGTTACTTGAAGATAGGTGCCGATTCTTGGAGTTATTTCGCCGGAAACAAACAGGCTGATCTGTTGAGGCAATTGCGCAAAGGGACTACTTGTTCCGGGAACGGCTTTATTAATAGATGAGTAAGAGGTCATTATCATTGCAGACAACGGAAGCGAATTTAAAATTTTCAGGTTAGTACGCTCGCTGTCCGGCGACACCGCTTCTATCGTTTCAGCACTAGTCAATGTATAGCCGTTCATTTTAAACATTCTGCCGAATGAATTAAGTGCGGGGAATGTATAATGACAGTAATTACACGAAAGATTTGTTTGCCTGGCAAAACTTGGTGTGGCATACTCCTGGGAACTGATAATTGCTATTAATATTCCAGTCAGAGCTGCAATTAACAAAGCGTGGCTTCTTTTTTTGTTAGAGACAAATTTTTTTAAAAAAACAGAAATTCTTGATTTCATGCTGTAACTCCTGATTATTTGATTAATAAATTTCCCGATATATTTATATAGTAAAAACGGCTAAGGTTGGAATAAAGTGGCTTGCTTAAACAGTTCAATCTTAATTTCATAAAATGTTCCTCGCTCTAATTAATAAATAAAATTAATTCCTTTGCAAAAACACATATTGCATTTTATAAAAGTCAGGAGAGTATATCCTCAATAGAATGAAAATAAAAAAATTAATGATTCACAAATAATATTCCTGGCTAAATGAAATTATTGCCGCCGGAATTACTTAAGAAAATTCTTATTTTTTTAATTTTAATTTTATAAAAAAAAAGAATAAATCAAATAAAATTGTAAAAAAATATCAGCAAATAGTAATGTGAAATTATCATATTTGAGAACTCATAAAAATTCTTCCTGCTTTGAAGAAATACATCATTGCCTAAAATACTACTAAAATAGCTCATATTTAATATTAATTATTTAGTAAAATAAAATGTAAGTAATTTCAGCAATGTACTACTTTTCTAAACCGGGCAATTCTTTTACACGCTCATCATCAAATTGTGTATCGGGCCAAGTAAATTCACTAATATAATTTTCACCGACATTTTTACAATCATTGTCAACGATAACAATTTTCTGATTTGCGTTGCAGCTATATACTTCTATGATTATGCCTTTCTCAATAACATGTATGATATATCTAATAATTATATAGGGAAGTAACCTTGGGGATAAAAACGAATGGCGTTAAAAGCGGCGGGGGTAAATTTGTTTATATAATTTTTTCAACTTTTGCTCTTTTCTTGACCTTTCTCAAGAATATTACAGGAACAATACAAATGATAGTAATTAAAGAAGACAAAAAGAAATCATCATCGATGGCAGATACAAATGCTTGTTGACTTACATGGTAAATAAGTAATGCTTGTGCCCGCATTGAAGTTAAAGATGCATCTCCGCCTCCGGATTGCATGGCGAAATATTTCAAATCATGCAGTACATTCTGAACAACCGGCGATGATTGATCGACCGACGCTCCATAATTAGCCAGGTGAAATGTTGTGCGGTTAGTAAGTAAAGTTCCCATTATTGCAACGCCAAAGCTTCCGCCAACCTGTCGAAGGACGTTGAAAAGCCCGGAAGCCTGTGCCATCTTTTCTCTGGGAATTTCCGAAAGTGATAGCGCGCTTAAAGGTGTAAATATAAACCCCATTCCAAGACCGCGTAAATAAAGCGTAATCATGACGGACGGTGTTTCCGAAAAAAGAGAGAGGAAATGATTAATAAAAAGGCTTACTGCCAAAAGTACAATCCCTAACATTGCCGGAAACTTTGGATTGATTTTATCGGATAAAAATCCGGCAAGGGGAGCCATTATACCCTGGATAAAACCTATTGGTAAAAACAAAGAACCTGACTGAAATGCAGTAAATCCAAGTCCGTTTTGTAAATATAGCGGCAGTAAAAACGTACTGCCGAACATTCCCATTCCAAAAATAAACAAAACTAAGTTTGCCATTCCAAAGTTGAAATTTTTCAGCAATCGTAGATCCACAAGAGGCTCACGAATATTTAATTCAACTGTTAAAAAAACAACAAAACTTATAAATGCAAGTGCAAAGCAGGTAAGAATAAAATTAGATGTCCATCCGCCGGTATTCCATGATGCATTTCCATCAGAAAGCGCTAGTAGAAGAGAAGTTAAAAAGACCGCAAGAGATACAAAACCCACAAAATCGAAATGACGAACTTTTTGAGATTGATATTCCCGTTGTATAACCATAGTAGCAAATATAGCAACGATACCTATAGGTACATTAATATCATATATCGAATGCCAGGCAAAATTATCTATAAGATAACCCCCGAAAGTAGGACCGAGGGAAACTGAAGCAGCCGCTGCAATAGACCAAAAACCTATAGCAAGTCCGCGCTTTTCCGGGGGAAATTCCCGGGTGACAATCGCCATTCCCACGGGCATCAACAATCCGGCTCCCATGCCCTGTATCACACGGAACAATATAAGTGCAGTTTCATTCCATGACAAAGAACATAGAAGTGAACCAATAGTAAACAAAGTAAGAGCTGTTGTGTATGTTTTCTTGTATCCAAATCGATCTGCAATCCATCCGGATGTAGGAAGCATAACAGCAAGTACTAACAAATATGCCGTTGCAACCCATTTTGCAGTATCAATAGTAATTCCGAAGGTTGACATTATTTTGGGAAGCGCTACATCAACAATAGTTGCATCCAGTACCGCCATAAAAGTTCCTATCATTACATTTGCAAGCACCCACCATTTGTACGAAGGATGCTCGTGATGAGGAATTCCCATATTAAAAGCTCTGGCTGTATTATTTCCATTTGAATTTGCGTTATTCATAATTTAATAAACATTTATTTGTAATATGATTTAACTGCTCATTTTACGCAGTTATTAAATAACCCCGGCTTTTGGCATTGCCTTTCCTATGGAATAAGTCGGGGAAAGTACAGTATCCACAAATTCTGGACTTTAGTCCAATATGAGGTTCATTTGCCTCAATTTTTTCTATGTTTTTCTTTTTGAAATAGCGGAGAAAAAACAATAGGGCTAATGCACCGGTAGAATATCTTCTGTTATGCTGTATAAATATTGTCGTATACCTGGGATTATTTTCTTGAAATGTCTTTGCAATTCCTTATTTAGGAATTTCTCTCCTAATACCATGTGACGGACAATTTATCTTCTTTTGAATATAAGCAGTCTCCTATGCAAATCGATCTTGTATTTATATTTCCTATCCATCTTTAAAACAATACATTTTTCCCAAAAAATCCTAAAATTAACGTAAATAACTCCTTTTTAAGTTACAAAATAAATTCCAAAAAATAAAAGACGTGCAATTTATAGCACACGTTATAATGAAATTAAGGAATTTGAATATACCTTGCTATAATAATTCATAATTGTTACTTTAATAATAGATTTAAATTGTTTTTATTAATATTTTCAAAATCCGGGGTGCTGTTACTATCGAATAACGGCTGAGATTATACCCATTGGACCTGAACTGGATAATGCCAGCGAAGGGATGCGGATATTATATCTAAGCCATTCTTGATGTTTCAGGGATGGTTTTTTTTTGTTAAAACTGGATGTTTTATTGATAATGAAGGTTTAAGAAAATGATTACTGCAGAAACTTTATGGAATGATATTTTAAAAATCCGGGAAGATGCCCCGCTTGTTCATAATATTACAAATTATGTAGTTATGAATACTACCGCTAATGCTCTTTTAGCAATCGGCGCCTCACCGGTGATGGCTCATGCAATAGAGGAAGTTGAAGAGATGGTTGGAATTGCACGATCTCTTGTGATTAACATTGGCACATTAAGTTCTACGTGGATTTTATCAATGGAAAAAGCTGCGCAAGCTGCAAAGAAACGTGGAATACCAATTATACTCGATCCGGTCGGTGCTGGCGCTACCAAATTACGTACTGATACAGCTCATAAAATTATGATGGATACTTCTCCTGCCGTCATTCGCGGTAATGCCTCGGAAATCATGGCTCTCTACCATATCCGCAGTATTACTAAAGGTGTTGACAGCTCACACAAAACCGAAGAAGCGCTTGAAGCATCGATTGGGCTGGCAAAGAAATATAATTGTGTGGTAAGTGTAAGCGGTGAGGTGGATATTATTACAGATGGGGAAAAAATAATAAAAATTTTTAATGGACATCCAATGATGCCGAAAGTTACGGGTTTAGGTTGTACCGCATCGGCATTAACCGGCGCTTTTGCAGCCGTTAATCCTCATCCATTAATGGCAGCCGCACATGCTATGGCTCTTATGGGCATAGCCGGAGAGAGAGCAGCCGAAATATCCGAAGGCCCCGGAAGTCTTCAATTACATTTTCTCGATATACTATATCAAATGAATGAATCAAATATTAAAGAACGATTAAAGACCAGTTAGATGAGAAAATTATTTGATTATAGTCTCTATCTTGTTACAAACCGGGCTCTTTCTAATCAAAAAACTATCGAAGAGGTTGTTCGTTCTGCCGTGCGCGGCGGTGTAACAGCCGTTCAACTCCGGGAAAAGGATTGTTCAACAAGGCAATATATTGAATTAGCGCTCCAATTGCAGCGAATTTTAATTCCGTTAAATATTCCGTTGATAATAAATGACAGGATAGATGTTGCTCTTGCTGTTAATGTCGATGGCGTTCATATTGGACAGAATGATATGCCCTGCAATGACGCGCGGCGTTTGATGGGACGGGATGCCGTCATCGGGCTATCGGTTGAAACATTAGAGCAGGCAATAGAAGCAGAAAAACTTGATGTTGATTATCTGGGTGTGAGCCCGGTTTTTCAGACACCGACAAAAGCAGATACGTTTTCCGAATGGGGAATTGAAGGTTTAAAAGTATTACGGAAAAGATCAAGCCATAAACTCATTGCCATCGGCGGAATAAATAAATTGAATGCAGAAGCTGTTCTGAATGCCGGGGCAGACGGGCTTGCAGTTGTGTCTGCTATATGCTCATCATCCGATCCGGAAGAAGCGTCTAAGCAGCTTTGGGCAATTATTAGAAAAAATCGGAATAAGGACGGCAATCCATAATGAAGATTTCAAGTATAGGTGAATTCGGATTTATAAATCGTATTGCGCCGCAATTTCTTAAAGATATCCCGGACGGTGTTACCGGTATCGGAGATGATTGTGCTGTTATACCGTGGAAAGAGAATGAATCATTACTTGTTACAACAGACATGCTGATCGAAGATATACATTTCCTTCGAACGAAAATATCACCGCGCGATCTGGGTTATAAATCACTTGCAGTGAATCTAAGTGATATCGCAGCGATGGGAGGCACACCGGAAAGTGCTTTTTTATCGCTTGGAATCCCGGGCGATATCGATATTGAGTGGCTTGATGATTTTTATATAGGCTTAGATGATCTTGCAAATCAGGAACATGTACTTTTGCTTGGCGGCGATACCACAAAATCATCGGCTAAACTTGTTATTAATATTACTGTAATCGGTAAAGCTGATCCGGAATTTATAAAATACCGCTCAACTGCGAAACAGGGAGATATAATTTGTGTAACGGGTTTTATTGGAGATTCAGGAGGCGGCCTTAAATCTCTTATGGAAGAAAAATCGCTTGATGATGATATAATATATTTAATACGTCGGCACAACAGCCCGCGGGCACATCTTGCCGAAGGGGTTTGGCTGGCTAAGCAGGAAGGGGTTCATGCTATGATGGATGTTTCCGATGGTATTGATTCGGATCTCCAAAGGATAATGGAAAAATCCCGCTGCGGTGCTAAAATAAATATCGATAACCTGCCGATCTCACAGCAGCTTCGGGAAGTTTCTGGAGTATTTGATTGGAATTCAGATGAAGTAGCAATAACAGGAGGAGAGGATTATTGTTTATTGGTTACTGTTGATCCGGGACTATATAATATTATATCGGGAAAATTTGAAAAAGAATTTCACCGTAAACTTCCCGGTATTGGATTAATTTCAAATGAAGAAGGAAAATTAAAATATTTTAAAAATGAAAAATTAGTCGTAATACAAGGGCATGGTTTTGACCATTTTAATAATTATTAAACGGAAATTAGTATGAATAATATAAAATCACATATTGAAGATAGCTGTCCGAATTGTAGAAAAATTTATGTCGGCGGTGAAATACATAAAGAATTACAGGTACCTTTTAAGGAAGTAAAACTCAGTCCTACAATATCACCGGGTGGAATTTCAAAGGAAAATTTACCCGTAATATTATACGATACAAGCGGGCCATGCGGGGATCCCGTACAAAAAATTGATATGACAAAAGGGCTGCCTCACCTTCGCAAGGAATGGATACTCAATCGCAATGACGTGGAGGAGTATGAAGGAAGCGAAATCAAGCTGAAAGATAATAAATACCTTACTAAGGGTTATGAGAAATATGTAAAAACTAATGAACGGGAAAATTATAAAGATTTTCCAAAATGGAACTATAAACCGTTACGGGCAAAAACAGGCAACTCTGCTACACAGATGTATTATGCTAAAAAGGGTATTATTACTCCTGAAATGGAGTTTATCGCAATAAGGGAAAATTTAGGCAATACCAATGATTCATTGAATAGATACGCAGCAAGAAAGCACCGCGGGGAATCTTTCGGCGCTGCCATTCCCGGACTTATCACTCCTGAGTTCGTACGTGATGAAGTTGCACGCGGCCGTGCCATCATACCTTCTAATATTAATCACCCGGAATGTGAACCGATGGTTATCGGCAGAAACTTTTTCGTTAAGATAAATGCAAACATCGGGAATTCGGCGATAACATCGTCAATTGAGGAAGAGGTTGATAAAATGCAATGGGCTATAATGTGCGGTGCCGATACCGTGATGGATTTATCGACCGGTAAAAATATTCACTTAACCAGGGAGTGGATCATTCGCAATTCCCCGGTACCTATCGGGACAGTCCCGGTTTACCAGGCGCTTGAAAAAGTCGGGGGAAAAGCTGAAGAATTAACCTGGGAAATTTACCGTGATACTCTTATCGAGCAAGCCGAACAGGGAGTTGATTATTTTACAATTCATGCCGGTGTACTGCTTAGGTATGTTCCTCTTACTGCTCAGAGATTATGCGGCATCGTCTCCCGCGGCGGCGGAATAATGGCAAAATGGTGTTTGGCTCATCACCGGGAAAATTTTCTATACGAACATTTCAGGGAAATTTGTGACATTATGAAAACTTATGATATCTGTTTTTCTCTTGGCGATGGATTGCGCCCGGGTTCAATAGCAGATGCAAACGATGATGCACAATTTGCCGAACTTGAAACCTTGGGTGAATTGACACAAATTGCATGGGAATATGATTGCCAGGTAATGATAGAGGGCCCCGGCCATGTACCAATGCAATTAATTAAAAAAAATATAGATATGGAAATTGAAAAATGTTCCGAAGCGCCGTTCTATACACTCGGGCCCCTTACAACGGATATTGCACCCGGTTATGACCATATCACAAGCGCAATCGGCGCGGCTATGATCGGCTGGTACGGGTGTGCTATGCTATGTTATGTAACGCCAAAGGAACACCTCGGGCTGCCCGATAAAAAAGATGTTAAGGATGGTGTAATTGCATATAAGATTGCTGCGCATGCTGCAGATCTTGCCAAAGG
>PLNZ01000244.1 GCA_003142915.1 Ignavibacteriales bacterium
AAAAGAAGAAAATACTTTTCCCGACTATCCCACCTATCCTGCCAGCGATGACATTTATAATAACGACAAAGAAGAAGAACTGAACCCGGAAGAAACATACAAGATTAAAAAGCCTTATAAGGGGCCCGGAAAGAAAAACGAAAATAAAATAATTGAAGATGCTACCGGCAGTGACCTTGATGTACCGGGCTCTGAATTGGATGAGATGCAAGAGAATGAAGGAAGTGAAGACGAAGAGAATAATTACTACAGCTTAGGTGGCGACGATCATAATGATCTTGATGAAGATAAAGGCGATTAAATAAAGAAGTATAAGAAAAAGTGTTATGTAATGCTTTCCTTTTAATTGTTTCTTGATTTATCACTTACAAGGTGGGGAATAATCGTCTCACTGTCTCCGTACTTCGTTCCTCTCCGCGCCATGCGCTTCGCGCTTAACTCTCCGCGCTCCGCCCTTGACTTTCTCTCCCAAAATTCATTAAGTTAATTATTCAACTGCTGGGACACTATGGAATATTACCGGGGTTATTGTATTTATGGGAAAAGACACATTAGAATTTACATTTCGGAAAGAAAAATTTATATTAAAACTAATGATTAATAGGCAAGAATTAATTTCTTGAAGAAAATTTAGAATTAAAACCGCTATTTGGCTTAAGTATTAGTCAGGCAGCAAGTATAAGAAAGGAGAAATCGAATTGAAAGCAAAAGGAACATATGGAGTAAAGAAGTGGGAGGAGAATGTTTACGAGCAAATCTCTTCTGAAATGAAAATGACCAAAGCGTCGGTTGAATATTCAATGAGCGGAGAGATCAATGGTAAGTCCACTGTAGAATATTTGATGTTCTATACATATTACAATGCAAACGACCAGCATAAATCATCTGCCGTCTATAACGGCATTATGAGATTTATCGGCATTGTGCAAGGAAAAGAAGGAAGTTTTGCGATTGAAGACCAAGGCACATTTGAGAATGGCGAAGCAAATTCTACATTGCAGATTATTGCCGGTTCAGGCATTGGTGAACTTAAAAGTATACAAGGGACCGGCCGGTATAGCGCTAATAAAGACGGCGCTCAAATAGAATTGGATTACACGCTATAAACCGGATTCTGTTTTATGTTCCCGTAAATGTCCCATGTCGCTTCCGGTAGAAGAGCTGTTAAAAAATGGTGAGATTGGCCATTCGGAATGTACCTTATGTGCAACATGTATTGATTCATATACTAAAGGTGTTATTAAATTTGCTTTTAGATATTCACAAAAAAATAGAGAATGAATGTACTTCGTCCTACTGCCTACTGCATATTTCTTGTCCTTCGCTTCAGCGCTCTGGGCTCCACTGCTTATTCGTATAACATTGAACTTGATAAACTACTTTGGATTATTTATCATCCTATTGATTGCTATTTAGGTTTTATCTATTTTAATTATAGAAAAGGTAAAGATGTTTTTATTTTAGTAATAATTCATTTTTATAACAATAAATTGATGGGATCTGTGACAATAGCAAAAGCCGGTAAAGTAGTTTATGAAAAAGCAACGGGTTATTCACAATTATCCGGTGATGAGAAAAAATTTTCTAGTACCGGTACAAAATACCGAATTGGCTCCATTACAAAAATGTTTACTTCAGTAATGATCTTTCAGCTTAAAGATGAAAAAAAACTTTCTATTNNGAACCTGCTAAATCATCATAGTGGTTTGCATAACTTTACAAATGATTCAACTTATCTCAACTGGGATACCTCGCCTAAAACAGAACAGCAGATGCTTGAATTATTTAAAAACCAGAAACCGGATTTTCAACCGGGTGAAAAGGGAGAATATAGCAATACAAATTACGTTGTTCTCGGCTTTATTATTGAAAAAATTACGGGTGATAATTATCGGGATGAGCTGAAAAAACGGATTGTTGATAAAATCGGTTTGGAAAATACTTATTACGGTCATAGGACCGATGCAAATAATAATGAAGCATTTTCCTATACGTTTGGGGATAATATGTGGGCACAGAGTAAAGAAACCGATATGAGTATACCCGGAGGTGCGGGAGCTATCGTTTCAACACCAGGAGATCTGACTAAATTTATTTATGCTTTGTTTACGGGGAAATTAATAAGTCCCGAATCATTAAAGGAGATGACTACCATAAAAGATAATTTTGGAATGGGAATTTTTCAGATTTCATTTTATGATAAGCACGGCTCCGGTCATACAGGCGGTATAGACGGTTTTGTTTCTAATCTCGAATATTTCCCCGGAGACAGTATTGCGCTTGCGTTCTGCGCCAACGGAATGAATTATAATATGAATGAAACTTTGAAAGGTATATTAAGCAGTTATTATGATAAACCTTTTACATTTCCTTCATTTAAAACAATAAATATCCCGGTTAAGCAATTAAGTAAATATGAAGGCGTCTTTTCTTCAGTTGTTCTCAATTTAAAAATTTCAATTAAAAGGAAGGGAAATATTTTAACTGCACAAGCAGCAAATCAATCGGCTTTCCCCTTAAGTGCAGTCAGCGAAACGCAATTTATATTTGATCCAGCCGGTATTACAATTGATTTCACAATATCAAAAGATGGGCAGATTAATGAGTTTTATCTAAAGCAACGCAGCGGCAGATTCTTGTTCACAAAAGAAAAATAAATTTAAGCAAATTGTATCATCTATGTATGGCGTCCTCGGCGGTCATAATTCTATTTGATGAAAATAGGAAATGACACTTCCAGTTATATAACATAGAGTTTTAATAAAAATTTTTCGGCATTAAAAAAAATCAAAAAATGAAAAATCAAGAAGCTGATGGACGTTCATAGGGAAAAATGATCGGGCGGACAAAACTGTTCGCCCCACACAGCCGCCTTATTTATAAATGAAACGGTATTAAACTATCTATAGTAAAATTATTCTGCGTTAGTTAAATTTATTTGTTAATTTTTCAGTATGATGAGTTTCAAATTCAAATTAAATATGGCAGATAATTCTTTTGTAAGTTATTCGGCTTCGGTTTTAGTACATTTTGCCATTCTTATCATTGTTTTGATTTTACTAAATATATCCGGTGATAAGCCAAGAATAAATCCCCGGTTTGTTCAGGTAACAACACAGGATTTTAATCCGAATAATAATAATCAGGGGAGTAATCCGGTACAGCCTCCCAAAGCAATTCTTTCTGAAGAAGACAGGATAAGGAATAATCAAAAACGGGAAGATGATAAAAAGTCANNGATACTACAAGTTTGGACCAGGTTTATAATGAACCTACTTTAAATGTTTCAATGAAATATCCCGCCGGCTGGACGTACATAGATCAAAATGTAAACAAAAAACTTGATGGCGTTACATTTTGGTCGACAATAGGAAATTATTCTCCTCCACCGTATATCAATCTTGAAGTGAAGGATAAGGATTTATTCGATGCAAACCGGTATAAGTATAATATTAAAACAGGGAGGTATACTATATTTTATAATGACCCGGAAGAAATGGAAAACCAGGTAAGCCAGATATTTTATATAAGAACAAATTCCGACGAAGATTTTAGTTTGAAATTGATAATGAAAGGGGAAGAGGAATTTAAATCTTTCCAGCCCGTTTTTTTCGGCATGTTAAAATCATTTAAATTTGGGAAAGGGTTATTTTAATATATTAATAACAGCTTTATCGGCTTTAGCAGGGTAAAAATAAAAAAATGAACTGATATTATAGTCCTTCATTCTCTTTAAATGTAATGCTCCATAATTAGTTCAGGAAATAATTCGGGAAAATATAAGTATTTTTACCAAAATTGAAGAAATTTCCTTGTTATTATAGTAAAAAAGTGGTTTTCGCTAATGATTCTAAAATATTAACACTTAGTCCAAATTATTAATCTATAAATAATTGAATTTATGAAAATGAATTATGAGCTTAATAATCTTGACTTTCTTTGTTCTAACTCGTAATTTTATTTTCTTTATTAAAAGCTTATTTGTTTTTGGAGAAAAATTAATGAAACAAGCCAAAATGACGAGATTTATTTCGACTAACGATGCCGATAGGAAATGGTATGTTATTGATGCGAAAGATCAGGTTTTAGGCAGACTTGCTACCGGTGTTGCCAGGATTATTCGCGGTAAAAATAAACCTGCATTTTCACCGAATGCAGATACCGGTGACTTTGTGGTCATTATTAATGCCGATAAGATAAAGCTTACGGGTAGAAGAGAACTTTTAAAAACTTATATCCATCATTC
>PLNZ01000357.1 GCA_003142915.1 Ignavibacteriales bacterium
CCTGGACAAATTCAAAAACATCTTCCTGAAGCGGTATAAGATCCATTACTATTATTTTGGTTTTCTGAAAATGCTTCTTAACTAATTTTACTACTTGCAAACTGTTTTGATTTTGTAAACCGAGATCGAGGAGAACTATATTTGGATTGAGCTTTTCCATCATAAGTAATATATTCTCGCCATTACCAACAGAAGCAACAACATGCATGTCACTTTGTTTTTTGAGCATTGCAGAAATACCTTCGCGCAAAAGACGATTATCTTCGATAACTAATATTGAGATTTTTTTCATTTTATTGATTTGATTCCAATAAATTGGGGATATTCATTCATGCAGTTTATAGTAATGATTCAAATTTTATCATGTAAGTTAATTGATTCTAACTATTATTAAAAATATCATTTAGTTTAATTAAAGTAAGCATATTGGTTCAAAAATAAGATAACCGAAGTAGGTTTAGAAAAAAATGAATTCTGTGGCACGAACAAATGATTTTTAATTAAAATTTGTGTAAATTATTCATCCCGAATAAAAATATTTTTTTGGGAAAATATTATTTTAGTATATTTGTAGCATTCGGCAGGATAGAAAAATTAAATTGTTGTAAATAAACAAGTTAGAATTTCCGGATATTTCAGCCGCTGCGAATTTTAGGAAAAAATTATGTATAGTTTATTAGTTGCAATAGCGTCTATAATTTCTGTATTTCTTATTATTGTCGTGTTAATGCAATCCAGCAAAGGCGATGGCTTATCCGGTACCTTTGGCGGTGCTGCCGGAAGTATGGGAACAATGTTTGGAACCAGAAGGACAGCAGATTTTTTGAGTAAGGGTACCTGGTGGCTGGGCGGCAGTTTAGCTGTTTTAGCCATTGTTATAAACTTGTTCTTTTTACCGGGTCAGGCAACCTCTAACCAGAAGGAAAGCATAATTCAGCAGTCGGGGAGACAGCAAATTCCCCAGGTCCCTTCATTACCTTCTGAAAACCAGACTATACCGCAGGCTCAAACACAAAGCGGACAACAGAGTAAGTAAACAAATATTTTTCATGTGCGTTTTTTAAGCTCCGTTCATTTGATATAACGGAGCTTTTTTTATTCCCAGTTAGTAAGAATTTCTACAATATCGTTTTCTATTCCCCTGTAGTATCTAGCGCCTTTTTTATCAAAATCAAATATCATACTGATAATTAAGTCTTCGCCCTTGCCGGTTTTTAAATAACCTGAAAGAGATGATACACCGTTTAAAGTTCCCGTCTTACCGTGAAATTCATTTTCAGCCGAACTGCTTTGCATACGGTTTCTTAGCGTGCCGTCTACTCCGGCAATACTTAATGAGTTATAAAAGTCTTGGTAGTTTTTCAAATCAAAATACATTTTCTCCAAAATACCTACAATTGCGCCGACCGTTACAAAATCATATCTCGAAATGCCGGAACCGTCAACTACAGATGTTCCTTCGGAATAAATATTATTATCTTTTAGAAAATTAAGAACCGCCTGTGTGGAATAAAAAGAGTTGCCCTGTCGGCCCGAAACAACAGCGCCGAGCGTTTTAAAAAGGCATTCTGCAAGAAAATTATCGCTGCGTTTATTAATTATCTTGATAATATCTTTTAACAATATTTTTGATTCGGTTAGAATAACTGCTTTTGAAGTCGTTTCTCCTTTCATTGCGGTTTTACCCACAACAATTCCGTTATCAATTAATTTTTCTCTTAACAGTTGCGCCAGATATAAAGGTGGATCGCTGATATCTTTGAATGCAGTTACATTTTGATAGCTTGTATGCCTTTTTTTACGAACTCTCACTCTTCTTTGCACAAGTGTCCGGTTCCTGTCGATTACGAGCGCTGAGATTGGAGGAAGCTTAATATTGGCAGTTTCATCGCTTATCCAATCGGACCGGGAATAGAGATCGTCAAAAAAAGTATCGTCGCCAATAATATAGCCGGAGATTTTTTTTATTCCCTGGCTCTTCAAAGATTGAACCAGGTCGTCTAAATCTTGTCCGGTAAAGAGGGAATTGCCGTATCCTTTAATATAAAGATTCCCGTTAATTATGCCATTTGTAATATTTTTATCATCTGTGAGAATTTTAGTTGCCAAAGGATAATTTCCGCCCATTATTGAAAGAGCAGTTGCAGTAGTAAAAATTTTCGTATTGGAGGCAGGAATCATGGAGGCGGTATGATTCATTAAATATATAGTATCCTGCGTAAGCGGATCAAAAATTAAAATTGCAATTTTGGTGTTGGGAGGAAGCTTTGTTAAAGCTTCGTCAATCCTTTTTTTTATCAAATCGTTGGAAAGTGAAAATATTTGAATATTAATCGCTAAAAAAAGAACAATAATTTTTTTTATAAACATCTATCGAAATCTCCGTCATTCAGCACCCCCATATTGTTTTTGGAATATAATGTAACTTAATTATCTTTCATTCATTCTAAATAATTTTTTAATATATCTTTATTCATTTGCTGAAATAAGAATCAAAAAAATTATTGAGCAAATATAGAATTTTCGTGCTTAAATGAAAGTACTTTGAAATAATTTTTAAAAAATAAACGGGAATAAAAATGCAAAAGAAGAAAATTGTATTGAAAGCTTATGAAAATCTTGAATTTTTAAATTCATCCGAAGCAAGAATATTAAGAATTCTTGCCGAATTTTTAGAACCGCAAAAAGAATTTAAAAAACGTAGGATTATTGATACGATTGTATTTTTTGGTTCAGCAAGATTAAAATCCCAAAGGGATGCTGTTGCGGAGCTAAATAAGTTTAAGACTATCAATCCCAAAACCACTCCTAAGTTTGCTGAAGAATTAAGGAAGGCAGAACACCAGGTTGACATGTCAAAGTACTACGAAGATGCGGTAGAGCTTTCTCGGAGACTAACCGAATGGGCGATGAGTTTAAAAACTTTTGCTCGTAGGTTCACTATCTGTACGGGCGGAGGACCCGGTATAATGGAAGCCGCTAATAAAGGGGCTAAGCTTGCAGGTGGTTATTCAATCGGATTGAACATAAGCATTCCGTTTGAGCAGTATATTAATAAGTATGTCCCTCCCGAACTCAGCTTTGAATTTCATTATTTTTTTATGAGAAAGTTCTGGTTTGCGTATCTTGCTAAATGCCTGGTAGTTTTTCCCGGCGGTTTTGGAACTATGGACGAGTTTTTTGAAATAGTAACGCTTCTTCAGACAAAGAAGATTAAAAAGAAGATGCTGCTTGTAGTGTATGATGAAAAATACTGGAAGAGTATAATTAATTTAAATGGGCTGGTAGAAAACGGCGTAATTAATAAATCCGATTTAAATATTTTAAATTTTTGTAATACCGTTGATGAAGCATTTACAGCAATAGTAAGCCATTTTGATAAATATTACCTTGCGAAGAAAGATCCGGGAATAATAGAGCCGGGGTTGATATGGTAAAATGAAAAGCCCCAATAAATGGGGCTTGAAAATTACTCAATAAAATCTATACGATGAGCGCGTCTGGCAGCTTTTAATTTTTCCATACGCTTTTTAATTGAAGGTTTAACAAAAAAGGCTCTTTTCTTAAATTCTTTAAGTACACCCGATCTTTCATATTTCTTCTTGAACCTTCTTAAAGCTTTGTCGATGGATTCGTTTTCACCAATTGTAATCCCTACCAAAGTATCACCTCAATTCATGGTATTAAATAGTTAATGATTCAATTAATTTTTTCAAGCCTGATTTCTGAAATTCAACTGCAATTGATTTCTGACCGCTTGATAGCACATCCTTTGAAACAACTTTACCAAAGTCATCCCAATTTTTGTGATAAATAGATTCACCTACCGAAAATGATTTTTCGGGTGAATAAACTGTGCAATCTTCGTTTTCAATTCCTTCCAGCGAAGGTTTTGTTACTTTAACATCCTCATTCATGTCAATAATCATCGTTTGCTTGCACTTTTTGCATTTTGCCCAATATTTGTTATGATCATCCGTTCCCAGCACTTCACCGGCTAATTCCATTTTTTTCATTCCACCGCAATTAGGACAAATAGCTTCTATATTTTTTATTCTTGCCATAATTAAATTTTCCTTTGCTAAAAAGCCAAGTGTTTAAAATAATAAAATAGTATACTATAATCAAGTAATTTGATGCTCCGTATAAATTGAAATATTTATAACATTTTTAGCTGCTAACCGACAACTAACTCTTATGAAATGATTACCCCGTTTTTATTTTCCCACAGCAAGTTTTTAATATCTATAATAAAGCCGTTAACAACCGAATATCGTACTTTTCCGCCTTTTTTAATTAAAAAATTGGGTATTTCACCGGTTTTAATCTCAAACTCAGGCTTTAAATCAGGATTGGTAATAATATTAATCGGGAACCTGGAAAATTCTTCCTTTAATTGATTTGAATTTAAAATAACATTAGTATAGCCTTCTTCATAAAGCTTTACAAAGTTTAGGTTTTCAATTTCTGAAATAGATTTAAACTGTTCCGGATAAGTAGTACCTGTAATTATTTCCATTCCGTCAAGATTATAATCTTCGTAACCAAAAAAGATCGACAAATCGCCGATGTCTTCAATGCTTGATTTAAAGTAAAAATTTTTTGCACCGTTAAAGTTTACTTCGGTTCTATTGATTCCAATATCGATTTTACAATCTATACCGTTCCTTTTATACGTCACATTTCTGATGATAAGATTCATCAGGTCGCATTCATTAAAGGGGATCTCATCATAAGTATCAAGAGCTTGAAGCTTATAGCTTTGTTCAATAATACATTTGAAAGAAGCTAACAAAGCGATAAAATTCATTTTCCTGACAAACTGCTTTTCAATATCATTTTCCCAGCCGCCCGATTCGATAAGGATTGTACTTGTTCCAAGTTTCTGAAAGTTATCTCCGAATGCACGCGGTTCAAATTCTGAGGGATATTTGCCAATGTGTCCCGGTATGAAAGAAGAGAGAATTGTATACAGGTGCGTAATTAGCTTTATTGCATTGGACCTGACGGCTGAAAGTGTATAATTATAATCTTCAGGCGGAGCAAGGAATGAAAGTGTGGCAGGTTTAAATGTATGCCCGGCAGAATAATTAATCTTCTGATCGTGCAGGTTGAATCCAAAACCGGCTTGCAGTTCATCAAAGGTATCTTTAAGTATTTTCGCTTCCGGTGAACGCAGGGCGGCAGCATCCCTATTTATATCTATCTGGTGGCTGTTTCTCCTTTGAAAAATTTCAGCGCCGTCCGGGTTAACCATCGGCATAAAATATATTGAAGCTTTACTAAATAGTTCTCTTCTGAAGTCATTAAAGTTGTCATTTGCATTCAGGAAATTTAAAATGTCGAATATTGCCATTGTAGCGGTTGATTCATCGCCGTGCATTTGGGACCATAGGAAAATCTTTATATCCCCTTCGCCGTATTTTATCAGGTTAATTGAACGTCCATATGCGGATCTGCCCGCTTCTTTTATGGCAAAGTTGTTTTTCTCCTTCAACTTTTCTATTAAAGGAATGATATCGGAATGTTTGAACCTTCTGTACGTCAAACTCCGTTCAACATAATGAGGGTAACTGTAATATAATTGGTATGCAATATCTATGTCTTGAGGCATGTTTTTAATTCATATAAGTTTAGGTAAAATAATAAATAATATACTAAAAATAAATGTATTAAAAATTTCGTGCAGGTTCTAATTATATTGCAATTCCCATTCGCTCATCGAAATCATCGATTAATTTCACTTGTATTATTATTTTAGAATTATTTAATACGGCAGAGTAAGTTTTGTGATATTAACAAAAAATAAATTTATATTTAGGAAAAATCAAAAGAAAATTATGCCGGTCAATCTTGAACTAAAGGTAAAGCTTAATAAATATGAGAAGCTTAGGAATTTTTATAAAGACTTGGTTATGAGTATACATAAATGATACTTACTAAAAACGAAATAGATTCAATTGATCTTGATATTTTAATTGATGAAAAAATTAAAACAGGCAGGCTGGAGGAATTTCTTCTAATCGTTCCTACTAACAGGAAGATCAGGTCATTGAAAAGGGAAATTATATCTTTAACTGCCGGACAGGCATCGGGGAAAATTAATTTAGAAACCATCGGAACATTTACCGGCAGTCTGCTTTTTACCGGTGGAAATATGAAATCGGAAACTTTAAGCGAAGCAGCTTCGGCTGTATTACTGAATCAGAGTTTAAATGAATGCAAACTGAAGTATTTTTCTCTTTATAAAGATGAATTTCCCCAAGGCACTTTAATCAGGTTAAGAGAAGTTATTTCCGAATATAAGAAAAGTGGAATTACTCCTGATAATTTAAGAACAGAATCGAAGGAATTGGAAGGATCCGAAAAAAATAAGGCTGAAGATATTGCCGGTATATATGAGGCATATCAGTCTAAGTGTCGGCAATTAAGCGTAAAAGAGACAGGGGATATTTATCATGAACTTAACCGGTTATCATATCCCTCCTTTGAAAATAATTTCAGAGTGCTTTATCCGCTTGTCCGTTTAATTGTAATCAATGGTTTCGATGAATTTACCGCCCCTGAGATTGAAATAATAAATTCGGCGTCAAAAATAGAAAACGTTGAACTGTATGTTTCCTTCGATTATTTCGCATATAACCCCGCCATCTTTTCTCATCTGGATAAATGCTATAATAAATTAATTTGGAAAGGATTCCGGGCTGTAAAAAATAATTTTTCCCCGGCTCAGAAAAAGTTTGAGAGTGAAATAAGAGAAAACTTATTCAGGCTCAATGCTAAAAATAAAACCGGTTACTTCAGCAGTGCGATTACAAAAATTTCCGCTGGCACAAGGGAAAAAGAAATAGAATTAATTGCCAAGGAGATAAAAGAACTTATTACGGAAAGAAAAGCTGAACCCAGCCGGATATGCGTGGTTTTTAATTTAATTCAAAAATATTCCAATGTTGTACGGGATATATTCCGGCAATACGGGCTGCCTTTCAACCTTACGGACAGGATTCCGCTGGATTCGTCTTCGCCGGTAATCTCAATTATAAATTTTTTGAAAATTCTTGAGAATGATTTCTATTACAGGAATATTTTTCGTGCATTGAGCGGCGGATATTTAAAATTTGCAAATATAGATAAATCAAACCTTCTTAGGGCTTCCGTTGATTTAAAAATTATTTCCGGATATAATAATTGGATAAACACCCTTCAGGATGCTCTGTTGCGAATAGAGGAAGGTGAAGACGATGAAAATAGTTTTACTTCAAACGACAAAGAGATCTACAAACGGGCGCTATCGGATCTGAAAAGTTTGAATGAAATTCTTTTGCCTTTCCAAAAGACGATGACTTTGAAGGAGTTTGCTGATAATTTAAACAATTTAATTTTTTCTTTACAGCTTCCGTCAAGATTGATTAATAATGCCGGCAATACGGCGGAAGAAAATATAAAAGGAATTACTACTCTTTTAGATTTAATTAAAGAGATATTTAAACTTTTCGAGCTTGAATATGGAAAAAATAAGAAATTTCCGCTTAGCTTTTTCCTGGCAAACTTAAAAACGGCTGTCTCGTCATCCCGCTTTAATGTTAAAGAAAAACCCGGTTATGGCGTCCAGATAACAAACCTTGAAGAAATACGCGGGCTAAAATTTGAATATCTCTTTATATCCGGATTATGTGACGGCGATCTGCCTACAAGATATTCACCGGAAATATTTTTCTCCGGTTCTTACCGGAAGAATGAAATGATTCATCAAACTGAAGAACGATACCGTTTTTATCAATCACTTTGTTCCTGGACTAAGCATCTTTATTTAACTTATCCTCTCCAGGAAGATAAAAAAGAATTGGTTGAATCAAATTTTCTTAACGAATTTGGTAATTTGTTTGATACGGGGTTAAAGAATGAAAAAGATTACTCGGGATCGATATATTCTAAAGAAGAATTGATGGTTTATCTTTCTCAAAATAAATTTGAAAGTTTTCCTGAAAATTTGGACACTACTGGGTTGAATATAGATTACGGCAGGATCAAAAAATCTATTAATATAGATGAACTGAGAAGATTTCAGCCGTTTGGAACATCGGAGTATACCGGCTGGATAAGTAATGCTCTGAATGAATCAGACGGTGATGTGCTGACGGATTTTAAGTTCAAAGAATTTTCTATCTCACGACTGGAGACTTACGCTAAATGTCCATATAAGTATATGGCTGAAAGGATTTTAAAGCTTAAACCTATACAGGAACCCACCGAAGATATAGAAGCTTTAGAGATGGGAAGCCTGCTCCATAATATCCTTTATAAATTTTATAAGCAGATTACCGGTAAAGGAATTATCTTGGCTGATGCTGATGAGGATCATCTTAACTTTGCTGAAAAATTGATGTTTGAGATTGCAGAAAGAATAATTGATGATGCAAACTTTCACTCGCCGCTTACTTTTTATGAGAAAGAAAAAGTCTTAGGAATAAACGGAGATAGGAAAAATTCTATTTTGTACAAATTTTTACAAGAAGAAGCTGATAATAAGATGGGTTTTATTCCGGAATTTTTTGAGTTTAATTTCGGCGACAAAGAAAATGATAATAAGGAATTGGAATCTTTCTCCGGTATTAAGATAGATTCAATTAACGTTGTTGGAAAGATTGACAGGATTGATGTAGATAGGAAAAATAAAAAATATAAAGTAATTGATTATAAGTTAAGCGGAAAGAAACCCTCTTTATCCGATTTGCAGGATGGATTATCTCTTCAACTTCCGCTTTATTTATATGCAGCCAAAAAAATGGTAAACGCTCAATTGGGCAATCGTAATATGGAATATGAACCTTCCGGCGCGGAAATTTATTCATTAAAATTTTCCGATAAAGAATTTGGGGGACAACTTGTTAAATTGCTGCAGCCCCGTGCAAAATATACGGAAGAACAATTAATTGAATCTTATAAAGAAATGATCAATATATGCCTGGCGGCGATTAAGAAATATGTCGGCGGCATTTCAGAAGGCAAATTCAATCTATCTTTGCTGGATGATAGAGAAAATAAAGTTTGCAGGTTCTGCAGTTTCCGTCCGGTATGCAGAATACAAGAGATTAACTAGAAAGTTGTTATTATAAATAACTACGCCCTTTAGGGCGTAGATAAAAAACCTGATAAGTAAAATCCGGGCTTTTCCCATAGGGATGGATCTAGCCCGTAACGTTGGATTATGCTTTTGGGCTAAAGCCTATTATTTTTTAGTCTATCTCGCAATCAACACGCTAATGAACAGAGTTAGGAGTATCATATATGTATATGAAGATATATTACAAAATCATACCGCTAATATTTTTACTACTTATGTTTTCAAACTTTTCTTTTGGGCAAAGCATTAAAGAATCGCTTGTTAAGTCTGAAAAAAAAATGTTTGACCGGAATATGAAACTCGCCAAAATCCTTTATCCCGGTGACTCTACAATTGATGTAACATATTATAAGTTAGATTTAACGATTACATATTCTCCAAACTATTTAACAGGTGCAGTTACCGTAAATGCCAATAGCAGCTCTCCGGGACTAAAAACTTTTTTCCTTGATTTAAAGGATTCTTTAGAGGTAGATTCCATAATTACTAAAGGGAAAAAATTATCATTTACCCATGCAAATGACAAATTAAGTATAACCCTTGATACTACTTATAATACCGGCGCTTCTTTTTCTATTATTATTTATTATCAAGGTATTCCTGTCGTAAGCGGCTTTGGAGGTTTTGTATTTGATTCATTCAGCAATAGTAAAAGTTATTCTATCTGGACTTTAAGCGAACCTTATGAGGCAAGCAATTGGTGGCCTTGTAAAGATACTCCTGCCGATAAAGCAGATTCTTCCGATGTCTGGGTAACATGCAGCGAAAATTTAAGCACTGCTTCAAATGGAATATTGCAGGATACTATTGATAACGGTAACGGCACTCATACCTTTAAATGGAAAAACAGCTACCCGATAGCTCAGTATCTTATTTCAATTGCGGTTTCCGATTATACGATTTATACAAATTATTATAAATATTCCGAATCTGATTCTATGCCGGTTATTAATTATGTCTATCCGGAAACTTTTACCTCTGCCAAAAGCACGATTGATAAAGTTCCCAACATGATTAAAATTTATTCCGACCGTTATGGGCAGTATCCTTTTCTTCGCGAGAAATACGGACAAGCACAATTTGGCTGGAACGGGGGAATGGAACATCAAACCATCACTTCACTTAGCGAGTTTGATGAAGACCTTGAAGCGCATGAGCTGGCTCATCATTGGTTTGGCGATAAAGTAACATGCGCAGACTGGCAGGATATATGGCTGAATGAGGGCTTTGCTACGTATTCCGAAGCCATTTATTTCGGCGCATCAGTGAATGACACCGTTTACTACCAGATAATCCAGCAAGATATGGTTACCGCAAAAAGCGCCGTGGGCTCTGTTTATGTTCAGGATATATCCTCCGAAGATGCAATTTTTGATTATGCGCGAAGCTATGCAAAAGGCGCAGTAATACTTCACATGCTGAGAGAGATTGTGGGAGATTCTACTTTCTTTAATATTTTAAGAACTTATAATTCATATCCCGGACTGGCTTATAATGTTGCTACAACAGCAGATTTTGAATTTGTAGCGGAACAAGTTTACGGGCAAAGTTTAAAATATTTCTTTGATGAATGGATATACGGGGAAAATTATCCTCAGTACACGGTAAAATGGAACTCCCAATTTGCAGGGAATAATATTTATGATGTTACTGTTGATGTAAATCAATCTTCAAATACTAACCCTGTATTTTTTACAATGCCAGTTCAGATAAAAATTACTACTGTAAACGGAGATACTATAGTAACTGTTATTAATAATCAGCAGAATCAACAATTTGTTATACAGGTAAATAGTTTACCCCGCTATATAACATTTGATCCCAATAATAATATTCTAAAAAATTTAACCACGACGGATTCAATAGATTTAACAAAGCCGGCGTCATTTAGCCTTGAGCAGAATTATCCTAATCCATTTAATCCTTCTACAAATATTGAATACTCAATACCGGTACAACGTACAGGGTACATCCCTGTAAAATTAGTAGTATATGATATACTCGGGCGCCAGGTTGCGGTTATGGTTAATCAAAAGCAGTCTGCAGGTTCTTATAAAGTGAGTTTCCCTCCGACGGAGTTATCAAAAACATTATCAAGCGGTATATACATATATGCTCTTACAGCGGGTGACTTCCGCAGTGTAAAAAAAATGATGCTTTTAAAATGAGTCTCTGTTAAAGATTAAAAATTGTTTTAACCCATTATTTCCCATTATGATTGACGTGAAAGTAAGTTTATATAATGATTAAAGGTTCTATTAAACCAAAGAGAAATAATATGAAAAGAATTATTTTGTCCCTGTTTATGTTGAACCCGGTATTCTTTACATCTTTATTCGCTCAACTTGAACATTCGAAAAATATAAATGTCACAGTTGAAGTTCAACGGGAACTTTTCCCCGTTATAGAAAAATTCATTGCGGTAGGCAATATTCATTCTAATATTCCGGGTTTGGTTACGTGGAGAATTCATAATAGTACTAATAAATTAGTTCGAATATCCTTAATTTCTGAGATACCTGGATGGGCGGCTCCCGTTATAACAACGGTAGATTTGTATCCTGATCAAAACAAAGAATTAATGCAGTCTCCGTTTGGGATTAATTTGCTAAGCAATCATATTCTTGCCCCGGCAACTATTCTGTTAAGGGCAAAAGTTGATGAAAAAATTATTTTTGAAGAAACACGAAATTTAAATATCAGGGCTGTAGATGACATGATCTGGTCATTGAATAGTCCTTGGGATACTGAATCGTTGATAGCTTCTTGGGTAACGCCCAATGACCCGATGGTTGAAGAAATATTGTCGGTTGCAAAAGAAATGCTGCCCGGGAAAAAATTACCGGGTTATAGCAGTTCCGATGTAAGAGAAGAAGTTAAAGCTATATTTAATGCCGTAAGCAATTATAAAATCTCTTATGTTAACAGCGCTATGTATTTTGGACAGGTTGGTTTTACACAGAGAGTAAAACTTCCGGAAGAATCTATTTCTGAAAAATCTGTAAACTGTATTGACGGTGCAGTTTTATTTGCTTCATTATTTGAAAATATTGGACTTCAACCATTAATAATCTTNNTACAATAGCGGGCCGTCCTATGGTTGACAGCAGTAGTTCATTTACCGCTGCTTTTGAGGATGCCGTAAAAGAAGCTACCGGTGAATATAATTATTCCGCACAAAATGGTTCGGGTGCATTACGAATTATTGATATTAAGAGGGCAAGAGCAATGCGTATTTATCCATTACGGTAATTAGTAAGGTGCAAAACGCACTAAAAGCCCTGATTCGTAATCCTTTTAGAGGCAGAAGAAGAGAGCATATACACACCAATTGGCTACCTTCTCACTCAAAAGCTGCACCATTGTCAAATCAAAAATTTTCTTATATTTAAAGAAAAAATATTTTTGTTGTATCATGGCAAATAAATCAATTCATAAAAGAATCAGACGGATACCTGTTCCTCAAAAGCCGCCCAAAGTTGAGCCGGATAAAAAAGCTTATTCCAGGAGCAAAGAAAAAAAAGCATTAAGAAAAAACGGTAACATTAAATAAAATTGAGCTTTCACTTCTTTCTTTTGACTATTTTACCTTCTGCTTTAGTATTTTTATCCGGTATTTTTTATAAATTTAGCAAAATAATTCTTATTATAGAATCTGATAATTAATAATAAGTTACTAAAAATAAAGATGATTAAAGCTTCTGTTATTCTTGCTTTCTATAAACGAATTGACTATCTAAAACTTGTACTAAAGGGTTTTGAAAGACAGACTTTCCATGATTTTGAAATAATAATTGCCGATGACGGTTCTTCCCCTATGGAAGTATATGAAGTTGAAAAGCTATCTAAATCTTTCTCTTTTCCAATAACTCACCTTTGGCATGAAGATAAGGGGTTCCGTAAGAACAAAATATTAAATAGAGCTATTGTATCTGCAAATTCCGATTATCTTATATTTGTTGATGCCGACTGCGTTCCCCATAGTGAATTTGTAGCTGAACATTTTAATTATCGTAATTCCAAAACATGCTTTACAGGTAGACGTGTTAATTTATCGGAAAGAATAACCGGATGTCTAACGCCGCAAAGAACTGCAGAAGGCTTCCTGGAAAAAAATTTGGTAATGTTGATTGAAGATGGAATTTTTGGAAAATCTTTTGACGTTGAGAAAGGTTTCTATTTTCGGTGCGAAATATTAAGAAAGTTTTTCAACAAGAAAAAAAGAGGAATTGTTGGCTGTAATTTTTCTATTCATAAGGAAGACTTTTTAAAAATTAACGGCTTTGATGAAAGATATGAAGCGCCTTCGATTGGTGAGGATTCTGATGTTGAATACAGGCTTAGACTGTGCGGAGTGGAAATAAAGTCTTTAAATAATATAGCAGTACAATATCATCTATATCATAAGCTTCAAAACCGGCCGCAGAAAAATCTTAACCTTTTTGAAGAGGTTAAAAGTTCAGGGGAATATTATACGCGATATGGTATAATCCGGTAAGTNNCTCCAATTACTTAATTAGGTTTAATAATTATTTAAAAATCATCAATATTATGAAAATTTGTAAGAAATTATTATAATTAACCTAATTTTATTATATTAACACCTACAAATAAAAGATATTTTTTAGGGAAATTCTAAAAAATATTTACTTATATTTGCATTTAATCCTTCTTTGCCTTATATTTAAAGTAAATAATATATTATATCCTAATTAAGTTAGGTGATAAATGCTTGATGATTTAGATATTAAAATATTAAACACTCTGCAAAAGAATGGCAGGACCAAGAGAAATGTGATAGCAGAATCAGTTGGTTTGTCTATTCCTTCCGTAAGCGAGAGGTTGCATAAATTAGAGGAAAAAGGGATCATTGAGGGGTATTTTGCGAAGATCAATAGAAAAGCCTTCGGTTATGATATAATGGCATATATTCTTGTTTCAATGGAATCATCTAAGTTTTATAAGGCTTTCACAGCAAAGGTTGAAAAAGTGACGCAGATTATAGAGTGCCACTCGGTATTGGGAGAGGGATCCCACTTATTAAAAGCAATAGTTAAAAAAACGGAATCGCTCGAAAAACTATTAAGTGAAATACAATCCTGGCCCGGGGTTGTATCCACAAAGACAACATTTGTCTTATCAACAATAAAAGAGACTACTGAAATTGAAATTTAAAAATTAATTTATTTTACTAACAACAATTTAAAAGGATAGTTATATGGCAAAAGCTGACTCCCCAATTGAGCAAGTATTTAAATTTATTAGCAGCAAGGGAATAAAATTTGTAGATCTAAAATTTATGGATCTTCCCGGTCAATGGCAGCATTTTACTGTTCCGGTTTCACAATTAACAGAAGATTCTTTTGAAGATGGTTTTGGTTTNNGTTGTCGAACCGGCTACAAAAGAGAAATATTCAAGATGCCCAAGAAATATTGCCCAGAAAGCAGCGGATTATCTTATCTCAACCGGAATTGCAGACACAGCTTATTTTGGCCCTGAAGCTGAATTCTTTATCTTTGACGACGTACGTTTTGATTCAAAACCTAACGGCAGTTTTTATTTTGTAGATTCCATTGAAGGTAAATGGAATAGCGGACGTGATGAAAACCCGAACCTAGGCTATAAACCTCGTTATAAAGAAGGTTATTTTCCTGTTCCACCTACTGATTCTTTGATGAATTTACGTAATGAAATGGTAACTAATTTAATTAATGCCGGAATTGATGTAGAAGCACAGCACCACGAAGTTGCAAGCGGAGGTCAATGCGAAATTGATTTACGTTTTGAGCCTTTGCTTAAAGCTGCAGATCAGCTCTTATTATTTAAGTACATTGTAAAAAATACCGCAAAGAAAAATAATATGACAGTCACTTATATGCCGAAACCTATCTTTGGTGATAACGGCAGCGGTATGCACGTACATGCAAGCCTTTGGAAGAAAGGTAAACCATTATTCTTTGGTACTGGTTATGCCGGATTAAGTGAAATGGCTCTTTATTTTGCCGGTGGTTTATTGAAACATGCTGCATCTTTACTTGCTTTTACAAACCCGACAACAAATTCTTATAAGAGATTAGTCCCGGGATTTGAAGCTCCTGTAAATCTTGCATATTCACAAAGAAATAGAAGCGCTTCAATCAGAATCCCTATGTATTCGGCAAATCCTAAAGCAAAAAGGCTTGAATTCAGATGTCCTGATCCATCTTGTAATCCATACCTGGCTTTTCCTGCTATCTTAATGGCTGGTTTGGATGGAGTCATAAACAGAATCGATCCGGGTCAACCGCTCGATAAAGATATTTATGATATGTCTCCTGAAGAACTGAAAGATGTTCCCTCAACACCGGGCAGCTTAGGTGAAGCATTAAAAGCACTTGCAGAAGATCATGAATATTTGCTTAAAGGTGATGTATTTACTACAGATGTAATTGAAACCTGGATTGACTATAAAACCGAAAAAGAAATTAAACCAATGGCATTACAGCCTCATCCTTATGAATTTACATTATACTATGATGTTTAATTCTTTGAACTTTGCTTAAATGAAAAACAGGCGGACATTTTTGTCCGCCTGTTTTTTTTGCATTATATCAGTCAACTTCATTCCGGTTAAAAAAATGATTCTGCGTAAATAACATTGCAGTCGATAGGCTTTATTGAATTAAAATTTCCTGCGTCCGTTTAGCCCTTGGAAATCTACTTTTAATCCCTTCCTTTGTTACTACTGCGGTACCCAAAATAAAATCCTTATAATTAATTACACATTGTCCCAGTTCAAACACGTTATCTTTAATTGTTCCGCCTTCGAGATATTTTTTTAATTGCCCGGTGCTTTCAATAGTAATTATTTTTTTATAAATTTCATTCTGTAAGACCTGTGCAGCCTGTGTGTGTAAAATTATCTCTCCATTTTTATCAATCGTGCCGAACTTAGTTCCAATTCTTTCAAATAGTCCGGGATTATTATCATTCCAGCTATTATCTACAAAAAAGATATCATTTTTCTTAATAATATACCGGTAGTTTTCTAATACACTTTCGTCTATACCGAATTCATTGGATAACCCTTTTAGATAACTTCGGATTTCTTTTCCCCAAGAGTGAATCAATTTAATAACCCTTTGTTTGGGGATTGATATCCCGGGTGAAATTGTGTCCCCCATTTTTTTAAGTTTTGCAATAAAGAAACCGTCTGAGTTAACTTCCCATGGTAAAATGCGCCTTGTCTTCGATAAATTTGGATCAAGTGTGGTACCATTATATGAAGTAAAGCCTTCGTGGGATTTTACCGGTAATTCAATGTATTCCAATTCTATAGGATATTTTTTTAATGCTTTATCAATAATAAACTCATTCTCCTCAGGTGTTAAGGTGCAGGTGGAGTATACGACAGTTCCACCTGTCTTAACCATTTTTATTGCGGCAATAAGCAGCCGGAGTTGAAGATCGCCAAGCCTTTCAGCTATCTCCTGCGACCACCAATTACTGATTTCTTCTTTCTTCTGAATAATACCTAACCCGCTGCAAGGCGCATCTACTAAAATTTTATCAAAGTAAGAATCGTAAATTTTGCTTAACCATTCTCCTTTAGTACTTATTACGCTTGTGTTCATTATATTCATACGATCTATATTATAAACCAGCATCTTTACCCGCTTAAGAGCAACTTCATTTGCAATAAGAGTTCCCTTATTGAGCATCATTTCAGAAATCTCTGTTGTTTTAGAGCCGGGGGCAGCACATAAATCCAGTACTGTTTCAAACTTTTGAGGGGACAATATTAGAGGAGGTATCATTGAGGAGAGTCCTTGTATATAATATTCACCGATTATGTGCTCAATTGTTTTTCCTAAAATATTATTCTCTTGTGTAACTTTTAAAGCGTTAGGTACTAACTCTATTTCCTCGGCTTTAATAGAATAATCGTTTTTTAGCTTTAAAATTAAATTTTTTGTATTAGTTTTTATCGTATTTACTCTGATATATTGTGCCGGGTCCTGCTTTATATATTCAGAATAAACTTTTGCAGCTTCTTCGCCGTAGAGTGAGCTAATATACGAAAAAATATTGCCGCTAATTTCTATCAATCTGTTTTTAATACCTTGTCAGGTTTAATATTTTGAAAATATTATTGACAAATAAAGTTGAATCTTTACCGCCGGGGAAAGCTTTTTTATAATGTAGTTCGATTTGTTTGATGAGTTGATCAAGATAAGTTTCATACTTTTCAACAGTACTTTTTATTTCTAATTCCTTTTCGGGGATAGTGATTTTTAAAGGCTTATTCCTATTTGAATATATAATGTATTTTGCCTTTAGATGGCTGTCAACATGAAGGAATAGATTTCCGTCGGTTGCCAATATTTCAAACAAACCGAAAAATGAACCTCCGATTACAAGAGCTTTCCCGGGCATAGTAACTTCCCTGAAAGTTGTGGACGCAGCAAAATCATCAGGAAATGTCTTTAACCCTTCCTCTGAAATTTTCTTAGTCCAGTTCAAGATAAATTCTTTATCGGTCAGTTAATTCTCCATGTATTTTTTTATAAAATTCATGATTATTTTTTTAATTGATCCGTATCAGAATACTCTTTAGAGTTCTAATATTTTTTTATAATAATCTTCATACATGGGAACTATAATTGATTTATCAAAAAGCTCTACGGCTCTTTTCCTTGAATTTTCGGAAAATAAAATTCGCTTTCTCTCATTTGTTAAAAGGTCAATACAATACTTTGCCATCCTGTTTATGTCGCCTATCTCTGCAATGAACCCCGTCTCATTGTGGCGTACTAATTCCGGGAGCCCGCCTACACTTGAAGCTACAACAGGAATACCGCAAGCCATTGCTTCTAATGCAGCTAATCCAAAACTTTCAGATTGGGAGGGAATAAGAAACAAGTCGGCGGCATTCAATATTTCAACCAAGCCATCCTGTTTGCCTAAAAATTTAACCTGGTCGTAAAGATGGAGCTCCCTGCATAATCGTTCGCATTCGGATCGATCCGGACCATCACCGACTAAAACAAGTTTTGACGGCACTTCTTTTAGTACTTGATCCAAAATTCTTATTGTATCAGGCACTCTCTTTACAGGCCTGAAGTTAGAAGTGTGAACAATAATTTTTTCACCCTCCGGAGCAAGGTGTTCTCTGAATGCACAATCCTTTTGAGGGTGATAAAGTTCCGTATCAACAAAATTTGGAATTACCTGTATGTCCTTTTCAATCGCATAGTTAGTCAATGTCTTTTCTTTTAAAAACCGGGAAACGGCAGTTACTCCATCACTTTGTTCCGTACTGAATTTTACTAATGGGAGGAAAGAGGGTTCCAGACCGACTAATGTTATATCGGTACCATGCAAAGTGGTGATAACTTTTATATCACGTTTTTCTTTAAGTATTTGTTTCGCCAGATAGGCGCTGCTTGCATGGGGGATTGCATAGTGTACGTGAAGCAAATCTAATTTCTCATATAACGATACTTCCACCATTTTGCTTGCAAGCGCTAAACTGTATAGTGGAAATTCGAATAATGGGTAACTGCTTAATTCGACTTCATGAAATACAACGTTCTCAACAAAATTAGTTAATCGAAAAGGTAATGCATAGCTTATAAAATGAATTTGATGCCCTTTCTTTGCCAGAGCTTTTCCCAGCTCTGTTGCTATAACACCGCTTCCTCCGTATGTAGGATAACAGGTAATCCCTATCTTCATAAATTTCCGGTTTCTAACTAATTGAAATGATTAGATTTTTCTATAATAATCACAAATATAATCTAAATTTTAAACATTATTTAATTTTAAATATTTCAATTATTGCATTTGCTTTTAATCACCTGTAATTTATAATTTTTTAATAATAATCAATTGGAAATACTAAGCTAATAGGGTATTTTTAAAAAATACTTTGACAAGCGAAATCCGGGATTCTATTAACAAAATCAATATAACGTAAAGAAGAATTGCTCGGGTTCGGTATAAATCAATTTTTGCTGAGGGCTTTTAGATGCGAATGCTTGTAATAGGGCATACCGTTGAGGATCATGTTTACTTAAACGGTGAAGATATAATTAAACCGGGTGGAATATTTTATACGGCTCTTGGCTTGAAGAACTTTATTGATAAAGAAGATACCATATCGCTGAATACTTTTGTACAGAAAGAAAATTATTATTTATTTGCCGGAGTATATGAAGGAATGGGGAAAGATTATCTGAAATATGTTGAAAGAATTCCTAAGGTATATCTGACGCTGCATGATTTTAAAGAACGGGGCGAAACCTATGAAAGTGTTTCACAAAATCTTGATATCGATATAAAAGACTTAAATTCATTCGATGGGATTCTTCTCAATATGATAACCGGATTTGATATTACACTAAATCAGTTGAAAGAAATCAGGCATGTTTATAATGGGTTTATATTCATGGATGTTCACACTCTTTCCCGCGGCCTGGATGAAAATCTTAAAAGGAATTTCAGGCCGGTTCCGAATGTTGACGAATGGTTATCTTCTGTTGATATCCTTCAGGCGAATGTGAATGAATTGAAAACACTTAGCAATAAGCGGAATGAAAAAGATGCGGCAGAGGAGATATTAAGATACGGGGTAAAAATATTTATTTTAACCAAAGGAGAAATAGGTGCAAAAGTTTATATGCTTGATAATAATGAAATAATTTCGATATTTAAGTCATCGATTAAAATCGAGAATAAAAATATGTTAGGATGCGGTGATATTTTTGGTGCAGTATTTTTTTATACATATATTAAAACGAAAGATCTGTGTAAATCGTTGGAATTAGCCAATACTGCTGCGGGCTATACAGCTTCTTATGAAAATTTAAATGCATTTAATGATCTAAAAAAAGATGTTTTCACACGATATAATTAAGAAAAGAATTTTAGTAATAGGCGCTAACGGAATGCTTGGCCAGCGTGTTATAAGGTTTTATTCAAAACAGGAAAATGTTGAACTGCTTGGGAGTTCAATTGAACCTGAACCGGTTTATAAGAATACCGAATATGTATGCTGCGATTTATCAAAAAGAGAAAGTGTAAAAAAAGTTGTTTACGATTTCTATCCGGATTTTATTATCAACACTGCTGCATATACAAATGTTGATAAATGCGAGGTTGAAAGAGAAACTGCCTGGAAAACAAATGTAAAAGGCGTTGAATATATTGCAGAAGTCTGCCGGGTAGTAGATGCTCATTTTATTCATATCTCTACCGATTATATTTTTGACGGGACAAAGGGACCTTATGATGAAACAGCCATACCTAATCCATTGGGCTATTACGGCAGAACAAAGCTTGCAAGTGAAAACGCTTTGAAAATAAGCGGCTCAATTTATACAATTTTAAGAACGAACGTTCTTTACGGTATCGCAGAAAGCCGCCCTGATTTTGTAAGATGGCTCGTTAATACTATTCGTAAAAGTGAAAAAGTTAGGATAGTGATCGACCAGATAAACAACCCTACATTTATAGATGATCTTGTTCAAGCCATAAGTAAAGCCGTAGAATTTAACAAACAAGGAATTTATAATATCGGCGGTAAGGAATTCCTCTCCCGTTATGACTTTTCATTAAAAATAGCAGATTATTTTAATCTTGATAAAAATCTTATCTTACCAATAAAAACAAGTGAATTGAACCAGCCTGCACAGCGTCCTCTGAAATCAGGATTAATTACACTAAAGGCGGAAACCGAGCTCGATTACAAACCTCTATCGGTTATTGAATCCCTTGCAATGATGAAAAAAGAGTTATCATTATAGATTACAATCATTTTGATATTTATATTTTTGAAATTTTACTTGTACCCCTCCAACCTTTTTAGAATATACCAAGTCTAACGTTTAAAAAGAAAGTGCATGAGAAATAGTTTAATTTTAGTCTTCTTAAGCTTTTTTACTTCTGTTATTTCAGCCGGTATGTATGAATCCACGGATACTAATAAAACAATAGTTGTACATGCTGTCCGCACCAAAGAACCGATTGTTGTTGATGGGATTTTGTCCGAGCAGGTTTGGCAAAATAACTTCGAAATTACGGATTTTACTCAACTCGATCCCGCTGAAGGTAAACCGGCTACTCAACGAACTGAAGTTCGCATAGTCTATGATGATGCTGCTGTTTATATAGGTGCAAGGATGTATGACAGCTGTCCGGATTCTATAATTAAGAATTTGGCCCGCCGCGATGTTTCTGTAAACGCAGATATGTTTAAAATATATTTCGACCCATTTTTTGATAAACGGACGGGGTTTTATTTTGCCGTTAATGCAGGCGGTACTATATATGATGGTACTCTTTATAATGATACCTGGAACGATCAATCCTGGGATGGCGTTTGGGAAGGGAAAGCGCATATTGATGATAAAGGTTGGACGGTTGAAATTCGAATACCTTTTTCCCAGTTTAGATTTAAATTGAAAGATATGGATAAGTGGGGTATTGATATCGAAAGACTGATTGCACGTAAGCATGAAGATGATTTCCTCGTCTATATTCCTAAAAATAGTAACGGTTTTGTTTCGCGATTTGCACAGCTTGAGGGGATAAAAGGAATTAAACCGCCAAGTCATTTTGAATTTCTTCCCTATGGTACAACAAAAGCCGAATATTCGGATCCGGGTATAGGTAATCCATATAGCAATGGTTCGGTTTATACACCGAATATCGGAGCCGATTTAAAGATGGGCATTGGAACCAATCTTACTTTGAATGCTGCTATAAATCCGGATTTCGGGCAAGTTGAAATTGATCCTGCCGTAATAAATTTAAGCGATGTAGAAACTTACTTCCAGGAAAAACGTCCCTTCTTTGTTGAAGGGTCATCTTTTTTTGATTTCGGTAACGGTGGAGTAACAAATTATTGGAGCTTTAACTGGTGGTCTCCAACATTTTTTTACAGCCGGCGGATTGGAAGGGCGCCAGAAGCTGCAATTCCAACTGCTGATTTTGTAAATGAACCTTCAGGTACCCAAATTCTTGGTGCTGCAAAGATTATCGGCAGGCTTGATGATGGTTGGAACATTGGCGCTATTCAGGCAGTGACTAAAAGGGAATATGCCGATTACCAGGTTGATGGACAACAATATTCGTTAGAAGCCGAGCCCTTAACTTATTATGGCATTGTTAGAGTACAAAAAGAATTTAATTCGGGGCAGCAGGGTATTGGTATGATTTCAACTTATACAAATAGATTTTTTAAAGATTCAGGCTTACCTGATCAGCTAAATAAAAATGCTCTCGTCGGCGGTTTGGATGGATGGAGCTACTTGGATACTTCCGGTACATGGGTAATGAACGGCTGGTATAGTGCAAGTAATGTTACCGGTGATAAAGCAGACATATTAAGTTTACAAACCGGTTCGCGTCATTATTTTCAGCGTCCGGATTCAAAATACTTAAGCGTAGACAGCAATGCTACATCTTTGACAGGCTATGCCGGCAGAATAGTGTTAAGTAAGCAAAAAGGAAATTGGCAAGTAAATGCTGCTATCGGTGCTGTAAGCCCGGGATATGAAATTAATGACCTGGGTTATCTGCCTGTAACCAATGATATAAATATGCATATCGGGTCAATGTATCAATGGACAACTCCAACTAATTTTTTCCACAACGCACAGCTCGGGGCAGCAATTTTTCGAACTTATGATTATGAAAGCGAAATTACATGGGAAGGATTTTATCATTACGGCTATTTACAATTCCCTAATTTCTATGCAATAAATTGGGATTATGCATACAATCCGCAGACTTTAAATAACAGGGAAACAAGAGGTGGTCCGGCTATGATAAACCCTCCGGGATATCAGGTAGACTTAAGCGCGAATACAAACCAGCAAAAGAATTTGGTATTTTATCTTGGAGGCGGCACATATCATACAGACTACTCTGACCAACCCTATATTTATGGCGAAATTGATTTTAACCCTTCAACCAATATATCCTTAAGCATTGCTCCTCAACTTGCCTATGTTTATACCATCGCTCAATGGGTTAATTCTTATCCCGATCCGTATGCAACAGCTACATTTGGAACAAGATATGTCTTTGCTCAATTTAATCAAACAACACTTTCCTCCGGCATCAGGTTGAATTGGACATTTAATCCGAAACTTAGTCTGCAGCTTTATATGCAGCCGCTTATTTCTGCCGGCAATTACCGTAATTTTAAGGAACTCGCTCAGCCGGGTACTTATAAGTTTAATACTTACGGTCAAGGATCTTCAACATTTAATAGTGATACGTACTCGGTTGATCCGGATGGACCTGGCCCTGCCCAGCCATTTACGATTGCTAATCCCAATTTCAATGTTGTTTCATTGCGCGGCGATGCTGTACTCAGATGGGAATATTTACCGGGTTCGGTTATTTATTTTGTTTGGACTCAGACAAGATCCGATCAGGAAACTATTGGGGAATTTCAGTTTAATAATTCTTTCGATCGAATGTGGACTTTACCTGCCGATAATACTTTTATTATTAAGTTTACATATTGGATAAATATTTGATTGGAAATTGAACATTATTTTATAAAATAGAACGCATTATCCCGTACTATACCCCAAAACGATAATATATTTTTGTGCCTTCCTTCCAATTTAATACCTTCAGCCAACAAAACCTGGCTAAATTTATTCCTAATCGGAATAGCTAATTCAATACCTTCTTTAATTTCTTCTACAGTAATAGATTTCGGCATAAAACTATTTTAGCTTATTTGTCAAGAACCGAATAAACCAGTTAGGAGTAAACCTGCCTGCCGGCAGGTGGGTGATGAAATAAATTACATTGCAATCCAAAAACGAAAAATTAACAAATAATTAATATTTTTGAAGTGAATTTAAGTGCTATTTTAAGTAATTTGAAATAATCCATTTAGCTTTAACCGCAGCTGCGGTAAAAGCAGTAAGTGACGAAATCACCCGTCTTCGCAGGTTCAGTCATTTTCCCAAAAAGGGAATTCGGAAAAGAATAGTAAATATTGCTATTTTTATCATCCTTGTATAGATTAATTTTATTTTATTCAAAATGATTTAAAAATTAATCATTTTTAAACAGATGTGATTTCCAATAGAAACAAATTGCTATTATTCGATTATGATTGTCTGATTTTATTCTATAGTATAATTATTGGCTTTCTATTATATTATTTGTAAGTTCTTTTAAATAAATAGGAGTCCTTATGAACTCTAACTACAGAAACTTTCCCATCGTGCTGGTTTCTATTTTATTGTCCTTATGGATTGGGGGTTGCATTGATCTGCCCACGAACCTGAAAGTGCCTCAATGGGATGTTGATTTAAATGTCCCGCTTGTAAATAGGTCGTATACGCTTAATGATATAATCAAAGAGCAAAAATATATTTCTATACAAGGAACGTCGTCTGCCGATAGTATCTATGTTCTTCAATCAGATACATACTCCCAGAGTGCTGATGTTTCAAATTTTATTCAGTTAAATGCAACTTCGTCTTCAACGGGTAATATTATTCCTGTCGTCAATTCCGTGAGCGCAACTATTTATCTCCCTATACCAAAGGGAGCTATCCTGGACAACGCGATATTTAAAAGCGGGTTTTTATCGCTCTATGCTGCCAATCCAAATCCGGAAGTAGTTGATATACTTATTGCGTTCCCCGGAATTATACAAAATGGATCCGAGTTAAAAATTTCAATGACCGTACCTGCATCGGGCCAGGATTCAGTTCAAACTCCTCTTGCGGGTTGTACATATTTGCTGCCTGCAAATCAAACAACGCAAAATCAAGGCTATATTCAATTAGTAATTAGTGGTTCATCGATATCTCTACCTCTTGGATCGTTCGTTACAATGTCTATTTATAGTTCCAATTTTTCCTTTAGTTCAGCTACAGGTTATCTTCCTGAACAAAGTTTGGGAGTTAAATCTCAACAATTCTCACTAAACCTTGGCGATGCTCAAAATTATGGAAACAAAGCCTCTCTTAAATATGCTGAGCTTGATATGGATGTAAAATACTATTCTCCGGCATCAAATCCTTTTGGTATTCTGGTAGATAGTTTAAATATAATTGGAGTTAGAAACGATGGAAGTCAATTAGCATTGAAGGACTCAACGGGTAGTTCGAATATAACATTTACTATAAACGGTACTAAACACCTCTCATTTACACAAGATAATAGTAATATAACCTCTTTTATAAGTTTTTTGCCGAGTACAATATTATTGAGCGCCGACTATATTATGAACCCTTCTAATTCGACAGGAACGGTAACGAACCAGGACTCCGTAGTGTTCTCAACCAATTTTTCTACTTCAAGCATTCTGGCTCTCCAAAAAACTTTAATCACAGACACAACAAGCATTAATATAACCAATCAGGATAGCCTGAAAATTCAGGATGCAAGGTCTGCATATATTAATGTTAATGTTCAAAACGGCATACCGCTGAATGCTTGGCTTACAATTAACTTTGTCGACGGCGGGTACAATCATTTGTTCTCGGATTCGCTTTCTTTCCTTGCTGCCAATATAAACACTGCCACAGGTGAGGTAACAAGCGCGTTTACTACCAACAACGTAATCCAATTGGATTCCGCACAGGCCGCTAAGTTAGCCGGAGCGCATTATGCTATTGTTTCGATAAACGTTCAAACAAATGATGCTTCAAGCAGTCCCGCACAATATGTTGCCATACGCCCCAACGATTCTATCCAGGTTACCGTCTATGGAGGCGTAAATTATCATGTAAACACAAACGATTTGAAATGAGAAGGGAATAAAAATCATGAAAAATTTAATAATTACCCTGTCGGTTTCAATCGTTTTTTGTGTAAATATATTTGCACAATACGGTTCTGAAGGAAGTACCGACGCAAGAAGTATGAGCCTTGGAAAAACATCTAATGCAATTTCACAGGGTGTTTACTCAATTGGTATCAATCCGGCAAATTTGATTAATTCAAATTCTGATGTGGATTTCAGTACAGTTCTTCCATTGCCGCATTTATCGGTAACTGCTGGCACTAATTTTATGACTATCAATGATATTAATTATTACTTTGGAACAGTGAATGGGCAGCCGAGATATCTGACAGATAATGATAAGCAAAATCTAAACTCATTATTTAGCGGCGGCGGATTGATTTTCAGCAATATGTCTTTTACTCTTTTTTCATTCGGGCTGCATCTTGATCCGTCAATCGGCTCTTTTGGCTTTTCGATAAATGATTTTATTGAAGGTGATTTAACCGTGCCGCAGGCTCTTTCAACTTTAGCCTTATATGGGAACCCGCAGAATAGTACTTATAGCTTTGATGATTCTAAGTTTAACGCATGGTGGATAAGAAATTATTCGTTAACCTATTCAAGGGAAATCAAGGGCGTACTAGACCAATATCTCGAAAAGTTATCTGCGGGTGTATCTATTAAATATTATCAGGGGTTTGCTTATGCACAAAGTGTGCAGACAAACGGTAATTATATCCAAACAGGCGCAAATAATCAAATTACATTACATTCTAACTATGTTATTCAATCAGCCTTCTCGAATATGTTCAATGTTAAGTACAAAGATACTACTAATACATCAAGTGATTCCAATAACACAAATTCCAAAGGAACCCCGTTCCCTTCGCCTGCCGGTACGGGTCTCGGTTTTGACGTTGGATTTAGTGCAAGTCTTTTTAATGACTGGACTGTTTCTTTAGCAATTACGGATATTGGTAGTATTACCTGGAATCAGAATACTGCTGTTACTACTGCCTCAGGGCAATATACAGTGAGCGATTTGACGAGTCAAGCACAACGTGATTCTATTAAATATAATTTTAAGGGAAACAGTGTAACCGGAGGCAGTTTTACTACGGATTTACCGACTACATTAAGAATCGGCGCCGCGCATAAATTTAATTTTAACGAGGGCTCTTTTCCCGGAACGCTGCTTGTTGCTATGGATATTAATCAGGGCTTTAACGATGAACCCGGTAATAGCACAAAGACCCGTGTTTCCATCGGTGGTGAATGGCAGCTT
>PLNZ01000061.1:0-1611 GCA_003142915.1 Ignavibacteriales bacterium
AGAAATTCCTTCTACCGATCTCGAAAGAAGCAAAGATTTTTTCACAAAACTGTTTGGCTGGGAGTTTAAAGCATTTGGAAATGGATATTTATTATATAATACCCATAAAGGCTTTACGGTTGGATTAAGAAAGTCGGACAGTATAGCTAAAGGCGATACAACAATTTTTCATATTAGAGTAAACAGCGTTGAGGAATATTTAAATAAAGCAAAAGAATCCGGTGGTGATATTTTTAGAGGAAAAACCATTATTCCTGCAATGGGCGCTTATGCGCTTTTTAAAGATCCCGACGGAAATGTAATCGGGTTATACCAGGGTAACTAATCCTGTAATCAAATTTTTATAAAATAAAAGCCGGTTTCAGCACCGGCTTTTTTATTTAAACACTAATAAAATCCTTATTTAACAATAATAAAAAATATTATGAGAACATTTGAAGTATTAACAGGCATTTTTATTTTTGCCTGTGTTTTAGCAAACTCCGGTTTTGCCCAGGAAATTCAAAAGGGAGACTTTTTAACTCAAGCCATTGATTCAACGGTTAGCCCCGGTATTGACTTCTTTAAATATGCGACTGGCTTATGGATGAAGAACAATCCTATTCCGCCTACAGAAAGAGGATGGGGAATTGGGAATCTCGTTCAGGAAGAAACTTATGCAAGATTAAAAATAATTCTTGAGGAATCAGAAAAAACGAATTCACAAGCGGGTAGTAACGAACAGAAAATCGGTGATTTTTATTTTTCCGGAATGGACTCAGCCGGTATTGAAAAACAAGGTATTACCACTTTAAAACCGGAAATAGATAAAATTAATTCAATAATAAGTAAAAAAGAGCTTTTTGATGCGGTTGCTCTTCTTCAAAAAGAAGGAGTGAGCGCTTTGTTTAGCTTATTCGTCGATCAGGATCAGATGAAAAGCGATCAGTGGGCTTTGTACCTTTGGCAGGGCGGCCTTGGACTTCCTAATAGGGAATATTATTTCAGAGAGGATTCAAGAACTGAAAATATAAGAAGTGAATATAAAAAGCATGTCGACAAAATGTATCAACTGCTTGGAGAAAGTGAAAATGGTTCAAGTAAGGATGCCGATGCAATTTATCATATAGAGTCCTTCTTAGCAGATTCTTCCAGAAAACTTGAAGATTTACGTGATCCCTATTTGAATTATAATAAAATGTCAATTAGTGATCTGCAAAAAATTTCTCCTGCTGTTGATTGGAAAGGAATCCTTTCTAAAATTGGAGCAAAGGACCTGGATTCTTTAATTGTTGGTCAGCCGGAATTTTATAAAGCTGTAAGCGCAGCAATAGATAAATTTACAATAAATCAATGGAAAGCGTACTTAAAATGGCATTTAATAAATGCTTATGCAGATAGATTGAACAGCACTTTTGATATAGAAAATTTTCGCTTTAGAGGGACAGTGATGTCCGGAGTAACTGAACAGAGACCAAGGTGGAAGCGGGTTGAGGACGCTGTTGAAGATGCTATGGGAGAGCTTCTCGGACAGGTTTATGTAAAAAAATATTATTCACCTGAAACAAAAAAAAGATATGAAAAACTTGTTGATAATATGATTAAAGCTTTTGCCGACAGGATTAAGAATCT
>PLNZ01000061.1:1638-6671 GCA_003142915.1 Ignavibacteriales bacterium
AATAAATTAGGCAAACCTGTTGACAGAACTGAATGGAATATGACTCCACAGACTTATAATGCTTACTATAATCCTTCAAACAATGAAATTGTGTTACCGGCAGCAATGTTTATTGTCCCCGGTGTTCCTGATTCTTTGCTTGATGATGCTGTCATTTATTCTTATGCCGGCGCATCAACCATCGGACATGAAATGACTCATGGCTTTGATGATCAGGGGAGGCAGTATGATGAGAAAGGAAATTTATCAGATTGGTGGACTAAACATGATGAAGAAAAGTTTAATGAGAGAACTAAATTGATGGTGGAACAATTTGATAATTATGTTGTCCTCGACAGCATGCATATAAACGGCAGGGCAACATTGGGAGAAAATATTGCCGATCTCGGCGGTCTTGTAATAGGCTTTGATGCTTTTAAGCAGACCGATCAATATAAAGAGGGAAAGGTGATTAACGGATTAACACCGTCTCAAAGATTTTGGCTTGGATATGCATATTCGTGGTTAGGACATTCGAGACCTGAAGCTTTAGCCCAACAGGTGCTGACGGATGTACACTCGCCAAATTTCCTGCGGGTTAACGGTCCGCTCAGTGATATAAAGAATTTTTATGAAGCATTTGGTATCGAAGAAGGTCAACCGATGTGGAGGCAGCCGGATAAAAGGGTGAAAATCTGGTAGAAGTATTTTCAGGCATTTTTTAAAACAACAAAATATTCTGCTAGTTATAAATGGAAAAGACTATTCATTATTATTGTTTCTCTAACGAAGAATTAAGATTTTTTAAGCAGTTCAAGAAACCAAATGACATTCAGCAATTTCTTAATGCAATTGAATATAATTCAGAATATGTTACAAACTCTCCGAGGAAAGTTTTACAATATAAAAAAGCTAATTGTTTTGAAGGAGCAATTTTTGCTGCCGCCGCTTTGCGAATGCTTGGCTTCAAACCTTTAATAGTTGATATGATGTCCGAGAATGATGATGACCATGTTATTGCCGTCTTTAAATATGATAATTTTTACGGAGCAGTAGCCAAATCAAATACAAAGCTGCTTAGATACCGCGAGCCTGTTTACAAAACCTTACGTGAATTGGTTATGTCATATTTTGATTTTTACTTTAATATTCTGGGTGAGATGTCTTTGCGAAGTTATTCCAATCCCGTTAACTTATGTAAATTTGATAAATATAATTGGATGACAACGGAGGAGGATTTGGAATTTATTGGCGACTATCTCTATAGAATAAAGCATCATAAGATATTAAATAAAAAGCAAATTAAATCCTTAAATAATGCAGACAAGGATATAGTTGATCTTTGCTTTAGCAGTTCAGTTAAAAAAGGATTATATAAACCGGATAGGAAATGAAATAAATAGTTATTGGGGAGAGCATAGATGGCATTGCCTTATCGTAATTGCCGTTGATAATTGCCCCGAATGACATATTCAGGCAGTTCTTCCAAAACTTTTTTATCATCAAACATTTCGTTTAAGGCGAATAATATTTTGCCTATGTTAATTCCTCTTTCTCCTTCAAGAGTGCAAATTTTAGGATTACCCGGGCATTTAACGCCGCAGTAATATTTATCAGGCATGATTATTTTATTTGTATTTCCAACAGGCCCCCATAATTGAGGCGAGCAAGCCGTCAATGGACAAAATACGGAAATAGTTTTTACCCCAACCGCTGCTGCAATATGCATAGGTCCTGTACTTGATGAAATTAAGCAATCTAATGAGGCAAAAGTAATAATTGAACTTCTTAAGTCGGCCTTGATGTTTGGATATTCTACACCGTTAATATCTTTTAATGGTTCCGGAATCTCATCATCCGTAATGACTAATTGAAACTTATTATGATTTTGTAATCTCTTTATAAGTTGTAGATAAATCTCAGGCTTTAAGTTTGGCGCTGATTTCATGCTGGTACTGTTAATGCCCAATAGATATTTATTTTCTTTTCTTTCTTTAATTCTTAGCGCTGCTACTTTATACCGTTCACCTTGCGTCAAAAAAATTTGCGGAGTAATATCATTAGATTTAATCCCGATTTTCCGTGCTAAGTCCATACAATAATCAGCTTCATGCCGCAACGGATTGTATTTATGTCTGCTTACACCTTTAACAAAAGTTATAAATTGGTAAAATTTTTGCCCGACACCTATCCTTTGCCTGATACCTGAACAAAATAACATGTAATTGATTTTTTTTGAAGGTAACAGCATTAATGAATGAGTAAATTTGTAACTTCTAATTTCCTTCACTTTTATGAAGAAATTATTTATGCCGGCTAACTGAATTTCATCGTAAATAAATATTTTATCAATATAGGGGTTATTTAGATAAACATCCTTAGTATAATTATTTACAAGTACAGCTACAAAACTATCCGGCCATTTGTTCTTAATTGCCCTAGGAATTGGAGTAGAGAGAACAACGTCGCCAATTCTATCCTGCCTGACAATTAATATTCTTTTTTGCTTTTCCATTGCTCTCGCCCATGTAATTAATTACTTTGACCATAACCGATGTATAAAGGTTTAAATAGGGCTTATGCTCAAGCTAACCTTATAATACACTATAATATGATTTTGCAGTTTTAGGTTTATATAACAAATAACATTATACCGGGTTTATAATAAGCGAAGTTGTTTGGAATATTATCCAAATGAAGAAGTGTATGTGAAATTAGGTAAAACAGATTCAATAAAATAAGGCACAAATGAATATGAGGGTTTAAAGATAAACCGCCATTTATAAGTTTCTATTTAATGATTATATCAAAAGAACTTAGCAAGGAAACAGCCTCAGGAAGTGAGAAAATGGTTTTTTTAAGTTTATTATTGTTAGGATCGATATTGTAATTAAGTGATTCTGAAAAATCGGCATACGATAAATTTGTACGTGTAAATTTGCTGCCTAAAAGATCCGTGTTTGTAAATACGGCTTTAGTTAAATCGGCTTCAACAAAATCAACGTTTTGGGCAGAGCATTTAATTATGTTAATTGAGCGAAGGTCCATTCTGTAAAAAATACTGTTATCTATTTTACAATCGACAAACTTGAATGTTCCCGGTTTTCTTATCCCGCACCAATCAACCCCGACGGTTTTGGAACCTTTAAATACAACATCTAAAAACTTTGAGCCGGCAACAGAGGCTAAACTTAAATCACATGATTGAAAAGTGCAGTTTTCAAATTCGCAAGAATCAAATATGATCTTGAAGAAATTAGATGAGATAAACCGGCATTTGTAAAATTCTTTGTCTTTAAGTTTTCCTTCTGCAAAGACAAGATTCTTGAATTCTTTTTCGCTGTAAAAAGATTCATTTAATTCAAGTGGTTTGTTTCCGTTCTGATCTTCAAATAAAGATAAATTATTCATTTTGAAATTTATAAAATTAAATATTCAAATATTGGCAATGTTTTTAGAAATAGAAAAGATAAGATTCAAGAACTTGTATGCCAATCTTATGAGCTTTATAAAAGTTATATAGAACGCGGCAAGCCAATCAGAAAGCAAGATTTCAAATGCTTTGTAACTCAAATGTTGATAGAGTCTTTTTTGTAAATTGGTAGTTGAACCAACATAGATAAGACCTTCTATACTTTTTATGATATAAACATGAGCCATGAAGCAAAAAGATAAATATTGGAATCAATAGAGAAGTATGAGCTGTTAAAAAAACCCAGTTATAAAACTGGGTTTTTATCTTGTAGCGGGGGCAGGACTTGAACCTACAACCTTCGGGTTATGAGCCCGACGAGCTACCAATTGCTCCACCCCGCGATGTTTTTTGCTTTTATTTATAAAAGACAATTTAAAATTTGTCTTACAACGAATTTTAGCTTACAAATATAGCTATTAAGGTTGCGACTGTCAAATTTATCAACAAGAAGTGTATTATCGGGGGATATTACTAAGCATAAAAAGAGGAATTTTTCTTAATTATTCCGGCTTTTTACCCATCAATATTGTTGAAGCTTGAAATCATACCGTCAATTACCTGTGAACGTGCATGAATTTCATTCAATTTTTGAATTATGCGGAGGATGGATTTTCTCTTTTCTTCAATGGTGTCGGTTATGAAACTCCGTACTTCAGGAAGATTACATTCATCAAGTATTCCTTCATAGAAACGAACTAGTGATGCTTCTTTTCTAAGTGCCTCATTCAACATAGCACAGGTATCCTTACAAGCATGCATACACTTTATTTCATTTTCTTTCATAGTTTACCTCATTTCAATTCTTGTAAGCCAAGGCTTAAATGAATGATTATTTTTTCTATCAACCGACCGTTAAAGAAGGTTCTTTAGCAAGTTTACTGCCTAAAAGAAGAGCTTGTTCATTTAAAGGAATTAAATGATGATGTCTTTCGGGCAGTACTTTCTTTAACGCATTAAGGATATTTTCAATTTTTACAATAGGTCTTTTCTCAAGAAAAGCGCCGACCAAAATCATATTTGCAACTTGTTTTTTACCAAGTTTCTGAGCTTCATCATTTGCAGCGATAGCTATAACTTCTATATCTGTTCGAGTGGGCAAATTTATTAAAGAAGATTGTTCGTATAATAAAAAACCGCCCGGTTTAACTGCTTTTTCAAACTTATCAAGTGAAGGTTGATTAAGTATTATTGCCGAATCAAACCTGGAAATTATGGGAGAACTTATCCTTACAGGTGAAACTATTACCGTACAATTAGCAGTACCGCCGCGCATTTCAGGACCGTAAGAGGGCATCCAACTTACTTCTTTTTGTTCTATCATTGCCGCATAAGCAATAATGGATCCCATCGAAAGAACTCCCTGTCCTCCAAATCCTGCAAAAATTATTTCATGAGCTTGCTGCATTTCAAAATCCTTTTGTTTTATTTTTCCTGCCGGTTAGGTTTGCTTGCCGGAACCTTTAAATCACCTACCGGATACAAAGGAAACATATTTTCTTCAAGCCATTTGTTGCTTTCAAGCGGCGTCATCTTCCATCCGGAAGGGCAATTGGAAACAACTTCTATAAAGCAAGTACCC
>PLNZ01000345.1 GCA_003142915.1 Ignavibacteriales bacterium
ATAACATATTATAGTAAAAATATCACTACTGTCCGGAATACGAGTAAATGAAAGTCTATAAAGGGATAATATATAAGAAGTTATAGAGAAAAATAGTAATAATCGATTTGAAATGGAATGAGAATTTTATTGATTAACTGCTTGAATATTCAAGGAGAATCAATTGAACTCAGGTCAAACAGTATTCAGTCAATTAATGGATTATCTACCGATGGATAAGTTTCGACAATGTGTAGATCGTTATAGGGGAAATTATAAAGTTAAAAAATTTAGTTGTTGGGATCAATTCCTTTGTATGAGTTTTGCACAACTTACTTATAGAGAAAGTCTAAGAGATATTGAAACGTGTTTAAGAGATATTGAAACGTGTTTAAGAGCTATGCAACCAAAGCTATATCATATGGGAATAAAAAGTAAAGTATCAAGAAGTACTTTGGCAGAAGCTAATGAAAAAAGAGATTGGCGTATTTATGCCGACTTTGCCCAGATACTAATAGCACAAGCAAGGGAATTATATAAGCAAGAAGAATTTGAGAAAGAACTTGATGAAACTGTTTATGCTTTAGATGCTACTACAATAGATTTATGCTTGTCATTATTTCCTTGGGCTAAATTTCGGAAACATAAAGGTGGAATAAAACTGCATACATTGTTAGATGTACAAACAAGCATTCCGACCTTTATAGAATTGACTCCGGCGAAGGTACATGAAGTAAATATTCTTGATATAATTATTCCCGAAGCGGGAGCATTTTATGTCATGGATAGAGCATATATTGACTTTGCTCGTTTGTACAGGTTACATTTAAGTAATTCATTTTTTGTTATACGTGCAAAGTCCAACATAAACTTCAAAAGAATTTATTCGCATCCGGTTGATAGAACTACAGGTGTTCTTTGCGATCAAACTATCTCACTAACTGGTTTCTACCCGTCAAGGGGATACCCGGACACACTCAGACGAATTAAATATCACGATTTACAACGTGATAAACACCTGGTTTTTATTACAAATAATTTTAGATTGCAAACATTATTGATTACTAAAATTTTCAAAGAACGGTGGCAAATTGAACTGTTCTTTAAATGGATTAAGCAGCATTTGAGAATTAAATCTTTTTATGGAACAAATCAGAATGCTGTTAAAACACAAATATGGATAGCAGTCTCAGTTTATTTAATCGTGGCAATTGTAAAAAAGAGATTGAATATAAATCTTTCACTTTACACTTTTCTACAGATTTTAAGTATTTCAATTTTTGAAAAAAGTCCAATTTTAGGGCTTACAAACGCTATTAACTACAAATTGAAAAATGATGATTCCGATAACCAATTGAATTTATTCAACTTATAACCGGACAGTAGTGTTAAAATATAATAGTGTATGAATGTCTTTTTGTAGTACTGTTACTAATGAATGCTTCAAGTTAAAAATATTTTTTTTCAATACACAATATTTTATTCAAAGCAGTCTACGAATTCATTCGTGGGAAACATGCCAAAAACAGTCATAACAGTCGTTTTAACGACTTACTATCTATCAGTCGACGAACAATCTATATTGAGATAAATCGTTGAAACGATTCATGCATAGATGAGTTATCTCATCTCCCATAGATGAATCTATGGGCTGCATTAAATTATTTCTGACCGATTACAGCAAAATGAATAATTTCTAATAATACCGGTGAAACCATCCAATCTTTAAGTCTTTTGGCAAAGCCACCCCTTCGGGGCAATTTTTTGGCATATCCATATTTTTGATAAAATCTTTTAACAAAACCATTCCCCGGTACAATTTTATTCAATTGAGTCTCTATGCTGTAAGTATTATATTTTCGTATTAATTTGAAATCAGAAAGGCAGTTATCATTGCGAATATTAGTGACAAACGACGACGGAATAGATTCACCGGGAATATATGCTCTTACTCAATCATTAAAAGAAATTGGAGAGGTTATAGTTATTGCCCCTCAAAAAGGACAAAGCGCAGTAGGACACGCTATTACCATGCAGATACCTCTGCGTGTAACAAAGTCATTTAAGGATGGAAAATTTTTCGGACACGCAGTAAGCGGTACTCCTGCTGACTGCGTAAAGATCGGTATAAGAAATATTATGAAAGAAACGCCCGATCTTGTCGTATCAGGAATAAACCACGGTTCCAATACTGCAATAAATATAATTTATTCAGGAACTGTTTCGGCGGCACGGGAAGCGGCAATAATGGATGTACCTTCTATGGCTGTGTCCATAACAAATCATGAAGTAACAGATTTCCGGTTCGCAGCAAAGATTTCTAAGATGCTGGCTAAAGAATTTGCCGGGAAAGGAATTCCATTGGGAACCTTACTGAATATAAATATACCCGATGTTCCTGAAGAAGAAATCGCCGGGATTTTATTAACCAAACAGGGGAAATCAAAGTGGGATGAGGTTTATGATCATCGAGTTGATCCGCAGGGCAGGGATTATTATTGGCTCACAGGTAATTTAATGGAAGTGGACAAAGCTATGGATACCGATCAAATTGCGATAAAAAATAATTATGTTTCGGTATCGCCTATTCACTTTGATCTGACTGATTATAAAACTTTTAATAAAATGAAAACATGGAATATTGAAAGGCTGTTAAATGGCAAAAAGAATTAGTATCTGCCAAATAGATGCTTTTACAGATAATCCTTTTGGCGGAAATCCTGCGGGGGTCACTTTCGGGGACGGTTTAACAAAAGAAGAAATGCAATTAATTGCAAGAGAGATGAATGTGGCTGAAACAGCATTTCTTTTTAAATCCGAAGAAGCAGATTTTAATTTAAGATGGTTTACGCCTGCAACAGAAGCAGAACTATGCGGCCATGCAACTATAGCATCACTTCATTTCTTATTTGAAAACAGATATATAAAGGATAATTCCGGAATAACATTCGATACTCTGTCAGGAATACTAAAATGCCGCATAGAAGACGGGAGATGCTTCATGCAAATTCCCGTATATAAAGCCGAAGAATATAATGATAATAAAGAAGACATATTAGCAACTCTCGGCTTATCAGAAGATGATATAGATAAATCGGTTCCTTTTATTATTATGGGAAACAGGTATTTGTATATTTACGTTAAAAAACTTTCGACACTAAAAGGAATAAAACCAAATTTCAAAGACCTGCTGAACATACAGAAACAAAATAATATTGGCGGCAATATAGTTTTTACACGAGAAACTTATGATAAAGAAAGTTTTGCACACAGCCGGTTCTTTACTCCTTTCTATGGGATTGACGAAGATCCGGTAACAGGTTCCGCAAATGGACCATTAATGCTGGTATTAAGAATACTTGGATTTATCAAGAATAACAATGAAGATATTTCACTGACATTTGAACAGGGGGATATTATCGGCAGGCGCGGAAGAGTGGGAGTAAAATATTCTCCGTCTATAAATGAATTATATATATCCGGCAATGCAGTAACTGTATTGAAAGGAGAAATGACTTTTTAATGTTCAATTTTGAAAAAATCAATCTAAACTTTTCATTTCCTCCTTTCTTTTTTTTCCTGCTCCTTCTCTTGTTGGTCGGATATGTTATTTATATATACCGCTATACCATTCCGGGTATTCCAAAGCGTAAAAGAGGCGCACTGATTATTTTAAGATCGCTGGCTCTTGTCTTACTCCTTTTTGTTATCTTTGAACCTATCTTAACACTTGTAAAAAAGAAAATTCTTGAACCGGTAAACTTGATATTTCTTGATAATTCAAGGTCTATAAAAATATACGATGGAACAAACCGCAGTCAGATAATTAAAGATTTTGTAAAAGGGATAAAAGACAATAATCTTTCCGGCAGCTCAGAATTATACACCTTTGGTTCCAATATTTCAGCTTTGGATTATGACAGCCTGCAGAAGCTTAACTTCGGTGAGGGCAGCACAAATTTTTCCAAGATATTTTCTACAATAAGCAAAATCAATAAGAATATTTCATCAATTGTAATTATTAGCGATGGTGTAATAACCGATGGGAGTGACCCGCTTCAAAGTGCAATTAAATTAAACATCCCCGTATTTACCGTTGGAACCGGCGATTCCACAACGCGAAATGATGTTGAAGTAAAAAATGTTTTGTACAATGAAATAATATATGCACGGACACCAACGTCAATTGTAGCCTCAATTGCCAACACAGGTTTTGCAAACAGAATTGCAAGCGTGTCTTTATACGAAAGCAATACATTTACAGAACAAAAAAATATTTCGTTAAGCCCTGATGGGATTCAAAATGTAGATTTCAGTTACACACCCAAAACCAGCGGTGAGGAAAAGTTATCTGTGGTTGTTTCAAACACTCCCGGCGAGTTTACTTTTGCAAACAATAAAAAAGTATTTTTCATAAATGTTCTTAGCAACAAAGTAAAAGTACTTTTAATTGCCGGAAGCCCTTCGTCCGATGTTTCATTTATTAAAAATTCTCTTAAAACCGATGATAATTTATCGATAAGCTCAATTACACAGGTAGCGCTTGATAAATTTATTGAGAAGAATGACAGGCAAAAACTTCTTGATAGTGCAAATGTTTTATTTCTTGTTGGTTTTCCATCAAAAGAAACACCTCAGCAGCTTTTGCAAAGTGTACTGAACGAAATTGCAGATATAGATAAGCCGTATTTCATAACTCTTTCCAGTGGTATTGATTTTTTAAGACTGAAAACTCTTCAAAATGAATTATCATTCAATATAAATAATGAAAACAGCGATTACTTGGAAATACAGTTGGTTATTTCTGCTTCACAGTCGGATAATCCTTTACTTCAGAATAACGCTTCCAATTCGATTGATGCATGGAATAATCTTCCACCGGTTTATCAGCCTAATGTTGATTTGAAATCAAAACCGGAAAGTGAAGTAATTTCAAAGGTAAAAATTAATAATGTACCGGTGAACAGGCCATTAATATTGACCAGGATTCTCGGCAGTAAAAAATCAATAGCGGTTCTTGCAAAAGATATTTGGAGATGGAAACTTGAAACAGCTCCTAAGAATCTAGATTTATTCGACAGGTTTATTTTGAGCAGTGTAAGATGGCTTAACACTAAAGAAGATCATAAACAGTTTTCCATCAAAACAACCAAAAAGCTTTATTCAGTCGGAGAACAGGTAGAATTTAATGCACAGGTTTACGATCAGACTTTTAGTCCGGTGATAGATGCTAATGTTAATGTCGGTATAAAATCAGACAATAAAAGTTATGAAGTTAATCTTAATTCCGTAGGCAGCGGCTTGTATGAAGGTACATTCCAGACAAACCAGCCCGGTGATTACACTTTTACGGGGGCGGTCTATAAAAATAATAACAAACTCGGCAGTGATAATGGAAAATTCAATATAGGCGAAACCGATATAGAAATGGTGAATCCAAGGATGAACAGTGAATACCTTTCCTTACTTTCCAATCAAACCGGCGGAAATTTTTTTTACAACTCAAATTATCGTCAGCTTTATTCCATTCTCAAAGAAATTACTGCACGTTCATCAAAAGATAAGATTGAAGTCAGCGATATAAACCTTTGGTCGGATGAATTGCTGTTGTTTGTTGCAATTATAATTTTCGCATTTGAATGGTTCTTCCGAAAAAGATGGGGAATGTTATAATTATTAAATAATTTAAAGATTGATAAATTTAACTGAAATATTGGACTTCTTTCTGCCCCGTATATGCCCCGGCTGCGGGAATAGGCTCACTATTAATGAAAAGACTATCTGTCCCAAATGTCTTGATAAAATAAAACTTGCTACAAAAGAAAAGCTTTATACGGAATTTGAAAGGAAATTTCATAAGAAGAATATAATCTTTGGTTTTACATCTCTCTATGTTTTTGAAGCAGGGAAAGAATTCCAGGATATTATTCATGCACTTAAATATAACGGCCGTTTTTCAATCGGAACATATTTAGGAGAACAACTTGGTAATATATTAATGAATAAAACAAGCGAGTGGGAGATAGACATTATTATTCCTATACCTCTTCATCAATTAAAAAAAACCGAGCGCGGATATAATCAATCCTTTTATATAGCTAAAGGAGTAGGAAGAAAATTAAATATCCCGGTCAAACTGAATATTGTAAAACGGAAAAAGTTTACGCAATCTCAAACTACAATGAATATAGCAGAAAGAGAAGAAAACATACGGAATGCGTTTATAATTAATAACTCCGATTGGATATCGGGTAAGAATATTTTACTTATTGACGATATAATAACCACCGGTGCGACAATGAGTGAATGCGGGAGGATACTTTTAGATGCCGGCGCCGCCAGTATTTATGCTGCTTCTACGGCAATTGCGGAATAATAATTTTTTATACTGTAGGAATTTGATTCATCAAATTCCTACAGTAAGAATCATTCAAGTTACATTCTCTCCGGCGCATTTACACCAAGAATATATAACCCGTTTTTTAAGACAATTTTTGTAGCCATCGCCAGCGCTACTCTTGCCTCGGCAAGTTTTTTCTCTGTTCCCAATATTCTGCAGAATGTGTAAAACTTATGAAATGCCGCGGCAAGTTCTTCAAGATAACTGCATATACGGTGCGTCTCAAATAATTCAGCGCTTGCCAAAACTTCTTCCCTAAATTCATGAAGCTTGCGTAATAACTCCTGCTCTTCGTTTGATACAAGCAAATCAAGGTTCTCTGTAGAAGCTTTCAGTTCCTCTTTTTCAATCATCTTAAGAACAGAACAAATTCTTGCATGGGCATACTGCAAATAAAAAACCGGGTTTTCATCAGATTGCTTCTTTGCAACAGTGAGATCAAAATTCATGTGAGTGGAAATATCACGCATGTTAAAAAAGTACCTTACAACGTCCGAACCGACTTCATCAACCAACTGATCTAAAGTAATATAATTTGCTTTACGCGTGGACATCTTTACTATTTCCCCGCCTTGCATAATAGTAACAAACTGGTGAATGAGGACTTTAACTTTATCCGGATCATAGCCTAAAGCTTTTAATCCCGCAAGCACATCCGGATAAGTAGCATTATGATCAGAGCCGAAAATATCAATCATCAAATCGTAGCCGCGTTTGAATTTTTCTGCGTGATAAGCCATATCAGGCAGTCTGTAGGTTGGTTCTCCTGTTGATTTAACAATAACTTTATCCTGCTCATTGCCAAGTTCAGTAAGTTTAAGCCATGTTGCTCCGTCTTTTTCGTAAGAAAGTTTTTGTTTTTTAAAAATGTCTATTATCTCGCGTATTTTTCCATCTTCGTACAAAGAATTTTCATTGAAAAATATTTTATGTATGATACCTAATCTTTCCAAAGATTTCTTAATGTCTTTAAATATTTCTGATTCAGCTTTGTCTTTAAATGCACCATCTGCAGGTTCATTCAATAATTTATCACCATATTCATACGACAAACTTTTAGCTATATCTTTTATATACTCACCCTGATAATAATCTGCAGGAAATTCAATGCTATGTCCCTGTAATTCAAGATACCGGAGCCTGACGGAATCACCCAAAACGCGCATTTGTCTGCCGGCATTGTTAAAATAATATTCTCGATCTACGGAATAGCCGACCCATTCCAATAGATTTGCAAGTGTATCGCCAAACACGGCATTTCTGCCATGCCCAACAGTTAGAGGCCCGGTGGGATTAGCAGAAACGAATTCAATGTTAGCTTTTTCACCTGCATATTTATGAGATCTGCCGTAACTTTTTTCGGAAGCTAATATATCTTTAGTGATGCGTGTAATAAAAGACTTTGTAAAGAAAAAATTTATAAAGCCCGGACCAGCGATTTCAACCTTTTTGATAACTTCAGGGTCAATCTCCAATTTGGAAATAATTTCTTCTGCAATTTCGCGTGGTTTTCTTTTAAGCTTTTTAGTCAACAGCATTGCCGCATTTGAGGATAAATCGCCATGAGCGCTAATTTTGGGAACTTCAAAAGTAATATTGATATCGTTAAGATATCCTAAATTTTTAGTAATCTCATTAAATAACGAATAAAGGTAATACTTCAAAATCTTTCCTTAAAATAAAATGATATACAATAACTATAATTCCATTACGGCTGAATTTTTTTAGGTCTGCCACGTTTTTTTGGAGCAGGCGGCAATGAAGGAGTTAAGGCAGTATCTTCCACATTAATTATGTTTGCATCGCCCCATAGTTTTTCAAGATTATAAAACTCCCTTGCATCCTTCTTAAAAACATGGACAACCACATCAACATAATCCAGTAAAACCCAGCTAAGGCTTTTATAGCCTTCGGTATGCCAGCATCTTATGCCTTCATCACGAAGTTTTTTATCTACTTCATCTGCAATTGCTTTTACCTGAGTATCAGAGTCGGCGCTGCAGATGACGAAATAATCCGTCATTGTCGTTAACAGGCTGATATCTAAAATTTTAACATCGAAGCCTTTTTTATTAAATATAAGCTCGGCTATCTTATTAGCTAACTGCTTTGAATTCACGTTTTTTCCTTTTATTGATATGGTTTTAAACTATTAAAATCTTTTCCTATAATAAGAGAGACGTCAAGAAAATATTTACTGCTCATTTGCTGAACAACATTTTTATGGTCAATGCCTAAAGAATCAGCCACTCTGAAAGCATTTACCATATTGCCTGTTCTGTCTATGACAATAGATTTCTCAACGTCATACGAAATATAATTTCCAATCTGCACAACATCAAAACGGCACTGGCGCAGATAATCCGTAAACTTATCTGCACTACCTGAAAGGCCGCACCCGTTTAATACCTCTACTTGAATTGCCAGGGATGCAGGTGTCCGGCTTTCAAGTTCTTTTGAATTTTTTACTCTAAATTTGGAGTAAAGGGAATACGATAAATAAGCAATTATAATCGTAAGAGCTATAATAATGATATTGGAATAGAAATTTGCAGAGAAATTTTTAAGATTAACACTTTTGAAAATTTTTTTTTGCTGTAGTTTTCCCTTTATCAATTTTTGCCCAGAAGATATAAATTAAAATTAAAATTAATTTCACACAAGCGATTAACAGCCGCCGGATTCATGAAAATTTTTTAAAAGCCGTTAAAAAACCCGTAGTGGTAACTTCCGGAATAAGAAAACGGAGACAACATATTGTAAGGTAGATTTCTATACTGGACAGAAATATAAACATCTTTCCACGGCTGGTAGTTAATAGCAGCATTACTAATATAAAATCCATTGAGAGAATTATTAAACTGCTTGCCTAAAGTACTGTAAGGTGTATTTATAACGCTTGCATCAAGCTGAACATTTAAATTATCGGTAAACTTATAAGACATACTGTTGGTGTAAACGCCCATTGCCATTCCTTGTCCGCCAAAAGATGAATAGGACATACCTACCGACTGCTGCATATGGAAATTTTGAGGATTAATAAAACTAAACAAAGAAAATGAGCTTGAAGGCTGGGCAAGAATTCCGCTTTTAATATCAGGAAGTGGAGCATCCGAATCTTTAAACTGCGCAAAACCTGTCATTGTTAAAATTACAACAAACAGCATCATCATCTTTTTCATAATAACACCTTCATAATTTCACTTGAATATTAAGCAAATAGTGGAAAAAAATCAATGAATTTACTACTATGAATTTAAAAAATGCCAGTTCAGTTACACTATCCTGGTAATTTTGTTTTGTTTATCTACTGAAACAGTTTTGGGCTTATAATTCCGTATTTCATCGTCAGTCATTTGAGAATAAGCAATAATAATAACCTCATCGCCTACCGCACCAAGACGTGCTGCAGGCCCATTAAGGCATATAATCCCGCTTTTTGCTGCGCCTTCTATGGTATAAGTTTCCAGCCTGCTGCCGTTGCTTAAATTAACTACCTGAACCTTTTCACCCGGTAATATATCTGCGGCATCAAGAAGCTCTTTATCAATAGTTATACTGCCTTCGTAATAAAGCTCCGCCATAGTAACTGTGGCACGGTGAATTTTTGAACGAAACATTTCTCTGTACATAATAATCTTTTTATTTTAGCAATTAAATATACTCAGAAACGATTTATAGTTTCAAGATATGATCCTTGATACATCAATCGCTCATTTTTAAGACGAAGAAAAGTTGTTATTCATAAAAAAAATATTAATTCTTTATTTTCTCACTTGACAAACAGAAAATCTGTTTTATATTTGTAATTGAAATATGAATAAAATTTTCGGGACATATTATTTTACCAATTCTCTTAACACCAATGCTTGGTGGTGGTATAGTATGCAAAATAATATGACCCCGTGATCTAGAGATTTACATTTTATAATACCAAAACCCTTCTCAGAAAACTGGGAAGGGTTTTTTGTTTTTAAAGGATGTTATATGAATTTCAATCAATTTAAAGAATTGTCTAAGGACTACAATCTAATACCTGTTTACGAGGTAATTACGGCGGATTTGCTCACTCCGGTTCTTGCATATCTAAAGATACGCGAGAAGGGTAAACAGAACTTCTTGCTGGAATCCGTTGAGGGCTCATCAAGTCTGGCGCGGTATTCTTTTATCGGAAAGAATCCTGAAAAGACAATTCATAATAAATCTTTGGAAATTACCGAACGCATAAACGGTACAATAAACGTACTGCAAAAAAGTATCTTTGATTATATCCGTGAAGAGATTCAAAAATATAAACAGCCTAAACTTGATGGCATTCCTTACTTTACCGGCGGAATTGTAGGGTATCTCGGTTATGAAAATATTGCTCTTATTGAGAGCGTAATTAAATTTAATTCAGAAAGCTTTAACAATCCCGATTCTATCTTCGGAGTTTACAATACCATACTTGCTTTCGATCATTATAAACATCAGATAATCTTAATAACAAACGTAAAAATAGACAGCAATACAAACCTGGAAGGAGCATATGGCAGCGCAAAAAAGATTTTAGCGTCACTCAGAGCAGAACTTAAAAAACCAGTCGAATATAATTCCGACTTTAGCCTTAACAACGAAGTAAAAGAATATTTTGATCCCGAAGAGTACTACCGCCAGGTAGAAGCAGGCAAGCGTAATATTGTTGAAGGAGATATTTTCCAGATTGTGCTTTCACAAAGATTTTCTTCCGGTTATCACGGTGATTTGCTGAATGTTTACCGCGCTTTAAGGATTATAAATCCATCACCCTATATGTACTACCAGGAATTTGAAAATGATTTTACGGTAATAGGTACATCACCGGAAGATCTTTTGAGGGTAAAAGACAGGAAAACACAGTTATTGCCAATTGCAGGAACACGCCGCCGAGGTAAAACCGAAGCAGAAGATTCAGAGCTGGAAAAGGATATGGTAAACGATCCGAAAGAACAGGCAGAACACACAATGCTTGTTGATCTTGGAAGAAATGATTTAGGCAGAGTATGTAAATATGGGTCGGTTACAGTTACCGAGAATATGAGAGTTCAAAGATATTCTCATGTCATGCATATGGTTTCCAAAGTCGAAGGAGAGTTAGCCGATGGTAAGGATTCCATCGATGCATTAAAATCATGCTTCCCTGCAGGAACAGTATCAGGTGCACCAAAGATTCGGGCTATACAATTGATTGACGAATATGAAAAAAAAGAAAGAAATATTTATGCAGGCGCCGTCGGTTATTTTGATTTTTCCGGTAATCTTGATATGTGCATAGCAATAAGAACTCTGTTTGCAAAAAAGGATGTTGTTTATTGGCAAGCCGGAGCAGGCATCGTGGCAGACAGCCAGCCCATGCTTGAAGCTAAAGAAATAAGGAATAAATCTGCTGTATTGATTAATGCTTTAAAATATGCGGAGGTAATTGATGAAAATATTGGTGATTGATAATTATGACTCTTTCACATACAACCTTGTTCAGCTTCTGGGAAAATTTAACTGCGAGCTGGTTGTAAAAAGGAATGATGAAATTTCCGAAGATGAGATTAAAGCTTTACAGCCGGATAAAATTTTAGTCTCCCCAGGTCCCGGAAGGCCCGAAAATGCGAATGTATCTGTTACCGTATTTCAAAAATTCGGTGATAAAATTCCCATACTCGGTGTATGCCTGGGCCATCAGGCTTTGGGATACGTTTATGGAGGAAGAATAATTAAAGCTCCTGTTCTAATGCATGGTAAAACCTCAAATATTATTCACGACAATAAAACTATTTTCAAAAACGTACCGCAGAATTTCAGAGCAACACGTTACCATTCATTAATTGTCGAAAGAGAATCTTTGCCTGAATCGCTTGAGATTTCCGCAGAAACAGACGACGGCTGTATAATGGGAGTAAGGCACAAAAATTTTTCTGTAGAAGGAATTCAATTTCACCCAGAATCATTTTTAACAGATGAAGGATATAAAATAATTAAAAATTGGTTGTTATTATGATAAAAGAATATTTGCAAAAAGTAATAGATAAAGAAGATTTGTCTTTTGATGAGTCATACACCGCAATGACTGAGATAATGAGCGGCGAGGTTAACAATTCCTATCTCGCAGGATTTCTTATAGCTCTTAAATCCAAAGGAGAAAGGCCAGCAGAGGTAGCGGGTTTTGCAAAAGCGATGCAGGAAAAAAGCATAAGAATAATCTGCGATGATGAAAATGTAATCGATGTCTGTGGTACTGGCGGGGACAATTCCGGCAGCTTTAACATATCTACAGCAGCCACATTTGTAGCAGCAGGAGCGGGATNNACTTCAGGCGCTTGGAGTCAATATCAACCTGACGAAAGAACAATCGGAAGAGTCACTTAATAAAATAGGCATTGCATTTCTCTTTGCGCCGTTGTATCATCCTGCAATGAAGTACGCCGCACCGGTACGCAAAGAGCTAGGTATAAAAACCGTATTTAATATGCTTGGACCTTTAACAAATCCCGCAAGAGTAAAAAAACAGATTATTGGCACATTTAGTTTAAAAGCTGCAAGCATAATGGCGGAAGCAGCTAAGTTCCTTGATCTTCAAAAGGTATGTTTCCTATGCGGCAGCGATAAGTACGATGAAATTTATCTCGGTGATAATACCGATGTTCACGAATATAACGCAGGAAAAGAGATTAAATCATATACGTTATCTAACAAATCATTTGACTACCCTTTAATACATTTTGATGACATTAAAGGCGATACTCCCGAAGTAAATGCACAAATTATTTTGAATATTTTTGAACGCAAAGTTCAGAACGGAGCATTTCACACTGTAACCGCAAATACTGCTTTAGCATTATATGCTGCTGATTATTCAAACAATCTGGAAGAATGCAAGAGGGCTGCAGAGAACTCTATACTAAGCGGTGCGGCAATGGCTAAATTAAATGAATTTAAGAAATTCGGCAGCGAATGTAAAAACTAAGTTACTTTCGATTTCCCCGGGTCAAAGCCCACTCCTCCATAGTAAGCCTGCCCATCCGGTGGGCGGGGAGGAAATTATAGGGCGGTTGTTATGTATTAAAATAAAACGACAATAAAACTAAAAATGAATTTTTTAACGGAAATATTAAATACAAAAAGAGGTGAAGTTGCAAAGCTTAAGAATAGGTTTTCCATTAATTCATTTAAGGATATGAAATTCTTTCATACGCAATCTCTAAGCTTTTATAACAATGCTAAAAATAGTAAAGACATTTCAATAATTGCTGAAATAAAAAAAGCCAGCCCTTCTAAAGGAATTATCAGAGAAGACTTTAATTATATAGATATTGCAAAATCATATTTTAACCGGTCGGTAAATGGTGTGTCCATCCTTACTGATAAAAATTATTTTCAAGGGAATATAAATTATTTATATGAGATAGCTAAAATTAAACAAGCTCCCCTGTTGAGAAAAGATTTTATTATTGATGCAATACAAGTTTATGAAGCAAAAGCAAACGGTGCTGATTTGATTCTTCTTATATGCGAAGCACTTTCTAAAGAACAAATAANNTAGAAAAAATTGATTTTGAATTAAATAAAATAATCGGTGTGAATAACCGTAATTTAGAAAGCTTTAATGTTGATCTTTCGGTAACACAAAATATTTCCGGGTATCTGTCAGATGACATTTTACTTGTTTCGGAAAGCGGCTTAAGCAGGAAAGAAGATATTGATTACATTCGTAATGCCGGAGCAGATGCAATTTTAGTTGGTGAACACTTGATGAAATCGGACAATATCGAAAATAAGCTGGCAGAACTTAAATCATGGTGTGCAGAAAAGCCAGGAACAACCCAAATGATATCAAACTTTAAACAGAGGATTTACAATTGAAAGTTAAAATTTGCGGAATAACTAATATCGAAGATGCTTTATTATGCGAAACGCTTGGTGCGGAGGCTTTGGGATTTATCTTCTATAAAGGGAGCAAAAGATATATTTCCCCTGAAACAGCTCATGAAATAATAAAATCATTATCGGCATTTATTATGAAGGTTGGAGTATTTGTAAATGAATCACACGAGGAAATTAATAAAATTGCTTTTGAAACAAAGTTAAACACAGTGCAGCTTTACAGTGAAAAGTCTCCGAAAACAATCAATAATATTTCCTTGCCGGTTATAAAGGCCTTTAGAGTTGATGCTTACTTCGATTATGAAATATTAGAAAATTATCCGAATACTTATTACTTGCTGGATACATATTCAAAAACCCATTACGGCGGTACTGGAAAAATTTTCGATTGGGAAAAAATTCCGGGTAAATATAAAAATAAAATTATTTTGGCCGGAGGTGTTTCTATAGATAACCTTGAGGAAATATACACAAAAATTAAACCGGCAGCTATCGATCTTTCCTCGTCTCTTGAATCCGAACCCGGAAAGAAAGATAAGCAAAGAGTAAAAGAATTTTTTAACAAATTGAGTGAGCTAAGAAGAAAAGATTGCGCAATTGGTTCCAATTGTAGATAGAAAGATAAATTATTATGAACAAATCAGTTGAATATAATTTTCCGGATATAAACGGAAGATTCGG
>PLNZ01000005.1 GCA_003142915.1 Ignavibacteriales bacterium
ATACAGTATAAAAAATAAATAATAACATAAAAGTATAGAGAATATGAAAATGAAAAAAAGAATTATGATTTTATTGGGGGCAGCACTCCTTATTTTAGGAAGTTCTTATCCTCAGACAGAACAAAAACAACCTGTGGATTATGTAAATCCTAATATGGGTAATATCAGCCAATTGCTGGTACCAACCTATACAACAGTTCATTTGCCTAATAGTATAATGAGAGCATATCCTAAACGTGAAGATTATACTTCAGACTTATTGAGTGGTTTACCTCTTATTGTTGTCAGTCACCGCGGCACTTCTGCTTTTGATCTTTGTCCATTTCAGGGAGATGAGTCAGGAATAAAGCCGGTAATAAAATACAGTTACGATCAGGAAAAGGTTAAACCATATTTTTATTCCGTATATCTTGATGAGCAGGAAACAGAGGTTAGTTTTGCTCCTTCACACCAATCAGCTGTTTATGAATTCAAATTTGGACAGGATAAGCCTCAATATCTGATTATTAATTCTGAAAAGGGAGAATTAAAGTGGGACGGAAATGCTGTCTCTGGGTATCAATCCCTTGAAAACAATACTATTGTTTACATTTATCTTCAAACTGAAGAAAAACCATCCGGTGTTTTTGCAATTAACGATGGAAAACTCAATGAGCTGAAGAACGATGAAGAAGTTGCCGCCGTCGTTTTGAAATTTGAAAATAAGGATCTTACTAAGCATGTTCGCTATGGCGTTTCTTTTATAAGTACAGATCAGGCAAAGAAAAATCTGGAACGGGAAATCCTGAATTATGATGTGAACGCACTGGCTGCGAAAGGCAGAAAAGTATGGAATGATGCATTAGGAAAGATTGCCGTGCAGGGAGGTACCGATAACGATAAGGCAGTATTCTATACTTCCTTTTACAGGGTGTATGAGCGTCCTGTGTGCATCTCGGAAGACGGACACTATTTCAGCGCTTTTGACGGAAAGGTTCACGATGATGGCGGAGTCCCTTTCTATGTCGATGATTGGATATGGGATACATATAGGGCAGCCCATCCTTTACGGACTCTGATTGATAGGAAGAAAGAAGAAAACATACTTCATTCTTATGTTGAGATGGCAGAACAAATGAAAAATTTTTGGATACCAACTTTTCCTGAAGTGACCGGAGATAGCCGTCGGATGAATTGCAATCACACGGTTGCAACATTTCTGGATGCCTATGTAAAAGGACTTACCGGATTTGACATCAATAAAGCATATGAAGCCTGTAAAAATGCAATCACCGAAAAAACATTGGCCCCCTGGTCCGGCGATAAAGCAGGTGATCTAAATAAGTTCTATGAAGAACACGGTTATATACCGGCTTTGCATGAAAATGAAAAAGAGACAATTCAACAGGTTAATCCTAACGAAAAGAGACAAGCAGTTGCCGTAACGCTGGGAACAACTTACGACGAATGGTGTCTTGCTCAGCTTGCGAAAAGACTTGGAAAAACGGATGATTACAAGCAATTTTTAAAAGCTTCGTATAACTATCGCAATCTCTTTAATCCTCAGACACACTTCTTTCATCCAAAAGATAAGGATGGTAAATTCATAGAACCTTTTAATTACACATTATCAGGAGGAAGAGGGGCACGCGATTATTATGACNNTTGCCGACTTGATTGACTTAATGGGAGGAAGGGCCAACTTTGTGAAGAACCTTGATTCTACTTTTTCTACGCCTTTGGGAGAAAGTAAATATGATTTCTATTACCAATTCCCTGATCAGACCGGAGATGTGGGTGAGTTTACGATGGGAAACGAGCCTTCGCTTCACATCCCATACCTTTATAATTATGCCGGTCAACCATGGAAAACACAGAAGCGCGTTCACAGTCTTTTGGATGAATGGTTCCGTAATGACCTGCAAGGAGAACCGGGCGATGAAGACGGAGGCGGTATGTCGGCTTTTGTAGTGTTCTCTGAAATAGGTATTTATCCTGTAACTCCCGGTACGGGAACATATAATATTGGAAGCCCTTCGTTTGAGAATACAATCATTCATCTGGATAATGGGAAAGAATTCAAGATAATAGCTAAAAATTGTTCCAGGCAGAACAAATATATCCAATCAGCGAAGCTAAACGGAAAAGAATGGAATAAACCATGGTTCTATCACAAAGACATTCAAGATGGTGGAGTGCTGGAACTAATTATGGGCGATAAAGCAAATAAGAAATGGGGAAGCGATCCAAATGATGCTCCTCTTTCTTCTGAACCATTAAATTATTAGAGCCTGAACTAATGAAAGTAACGATCATGAAAATTGTTAAACTTTTAATTGCAGCATTTATTGTTCTGAGCTTCTTAAATCAATCAGGTCAGTTATATGCTATGACTGGAATTTTAAAAGCCGGAACAGCCAAAGTAAATATAACACCTGTAAAAATTGATGAGCCGGTCCATGATTCATTATATGTACGAAGTTTAGTACTGGAAATAAATGGAGAGCGGATTGCTTTTGTTTCAGTTGATGAGGCAATATATACCAATGAAGAACTGGAGAAGATTTGCAGGGATAAGTATGGAATTACTCAGGTTATGCTTTGTTCTTCTCATACACATTCAGGGTCACCGAGGGGCGATGCTGATTATATTAGAGATCAGATAGTCAAATCTGTGGATATGGCTGTGAAGGATATGTTCCCCGCAAAAATATGTGCAGGTCGCAAAAGTTTTTCGCAGTTGGGTTTTAACAGACTGGTTGTTCGTGAAGATGGACATTCTCGTGAATCATGGTATGGCGATGATCATTATTTATCTGAAAATCCGGATAGGATACCATTTGGACCGGTAGATCCTGAAGTTGGAGTGATTAAGATAGAGGATTTGAACGGACAGCCTCGTGTTATAATGATGAATTATGCTTGTCATGCCGATGTAGTTTGCAGCAATTATGCTGTTTCAGCGGATTATCCGGGAGTTGCCTGCAGATATGTGGAAAAAGCTTTCGATAATAAAGTGAATTGTCTTTTCGTGCAAGGCGCCGGAGGAAATATCGAATCATTGATAATAAGTTCCCGTAGAACCGGTCCTGATGACCCATTTCAAACTGATTATAATTCAATTGAAAGAGTTGGTTTTCTGCTTTCATATCAGGCAATTGAACTTGCAAAATCGCTGGAATCAGGGAAGAGCGATTCAACCGATTTAAAATTTATGGATGATTCACTGAAGTTTACGGGACGGTTTGATAAGACGGCTGATTTTAATCTCCATATTGCCACTATTCTAATAAATAACCATATAATAATTGCTACGTGTCCGGGTGAACCGTTTATTCAGCTTCAACTTGATTGGAAGAAAAAAATGGAAGAATGTTCAACAAATCCGTTTTTGTTTGGCTATACATGGTATGAGGGTACATGGCCGAATTATATTCCGGATATAANNATAAAATCGGCTGCTCAGGGTGGATACGGAGCCGATCAACCGGGTCCGAATCCAATTCAAGTAGGCGCCGGAGAAGCTATCATGAATCACCATTTCGAAAACTATTTTATTTTGACGGGTTTAATGCGTGAAAAGCCGGGACCTGTAGGATTTACGCCTGGTTTAAGGTGGCAATACATACCGGTGCCTCGTGATAAATAAGGAATAAGAACTTGTTGATAATAAAAGAAGTTTGAAAGTCGGATAGAAGAATTTAATTACATTTAAATTATTTAACAGGATTACGACTATGATTAAACAACGTAATAATTTATTAATCATTGGATTATTCTTTTGTGCGGGGGTAATCTTATCGATAAATGTATGTTTTGCACAGCAAAATCCATTTATAACCAGCATGTTTTTAGCAGATCCTTCTGCACACGTATGGAATGATGGGCGGCTTTATGTTTATCCTTCGCATGATATAGCCCCGCCAAGGGGTTGCGACTTGATGGATAAGTATCATGTTTTTTCAACAGACGATATGATTCACTGGAAAGATGAGGGTGAAATCCTTAATGCAAGCCAGGTTCCCTGGGGCAGAAAGGAAGGCGGTTTTATGTGGGCTCCGGATTGTGCCTACAAAAATGGAGTATATTATTTTTATTTTCCACATCCCAGTGAGACAGCTTGGAATAAAAGCTGGAAGATTGGAATTGCAACAAGTACGAGTCCGGATAGCGGCTTTAAATGTCAAGGGTATGTCCCTGGTTTAGAGTCTTTGATAGATCCGCAACCATTTCAGGATGACGACGGCCAAAATTATTTTTATTATGGCGGCGGCGGCATCTGTAAAGGCGGTAAATTCAAAGATAATATGATGGAAATAANNATTTTCATGAGGCTACCTGGGTGTTTAAAAGAAATGGCATATATTATTTAACATATGCAGATAACCACTCTGACTCAACAGGAAATAATCGTATGTGCTATGCCACAAGTACCAATCCTCTGGGTCCCTGGACTTACAAAGGTGTGTATATGGATCCTACCGACAGTTATTGCACTCATGGTTCGGTTGTTGAATATAAAGGACAATGGTACCAGTTCTATTTTAATAGTTCCATCTCTCATAATGATTGGTTGAGATCAATTTGTGTTGACAAATTATATTTTAATCCTGATGGTAGTATTCAAAAACTTGTACAAACAAAATAAAAAAGTATAAATAAATTGATAAATAGTTCGTATTTATTAATATTATTTTATAGTTCTAAGAGAAAACATTGTCACGAATTCAGATATTTTTTTCTCTGTTTTTGAAATAAATAAATCATAAAAAATGAAAATAAAATATCTGTTATTCTTATTTTTATTGACATTTTATACTGAATTAATTTCTCAGACTACCGCCGGGAATTTGAATGAAATTCAGCCTGCTATTTTGCGAACCGGGAAAATAACTTCAGAGTGGTTAGACAGAGCTGCAATCGCAGGGAAGTCAGACTTCCCTGCAAAGCAAAATGTTTTGTGGTACCGTGAACCTGCCGGAATATGGGAGGAAGCTTTACCTATTGGTAATGGTGAAATGGGTGCGATGATTTTTGGAGGAGTAGCTGATGAGCGTATTCAGCTTAATGAAAGCACGCTTTGGGACGGTTATCCGCTGGATCCAAACAATCCTGAATCATTGAAAGCTTTGCCGGAAGTGCGCCGTCTTCTTTTTGAAGATAAGAATAATGAGGCTGTTTCATTAGCCGAAAAAACGATGTTAGGGCATCCTTCAGGTGTTAAGCCATATGAATCATTGGGAGAATTGTGGTTCGATACTCCAACACTAAGCGCTTCAGACTATCAGAGAAGTCTTGATCTTTCAACAGCCGTTACAACGACCAAATATGTTTCCGATGGAGTGGAATATACCCGTGAATGTTTCGCTTCTTTGACTGATAAAGTAATTGTTGTTAGATTTACAGCAAATATAAAAAAAAAGATCAACTTTGAGTTAACATTAAAACGAGAACAGGATGCAGTCTGTATTGCAGATTCTTCTGATCCGGTTTCGTTAATGCTTAACGGACGATTACCGATAAAAGATAAACAGGGAAACCAAAGAGGGATTAAGTTTGCTGCCCGCGTTAAAGCAATCGCAAATGAGGGTAGTGTAACAGTAGATGGTAACATACTTACTGTTAAAAACGCAACTTCTGTTATTTTATATATATCCGGAGCTACTAATTATCCGGGATTAAAAAACCTTTCAAATGGAATAACAGTTTCTGAAGTTGATCCTGTACAGGTATGTGCAGATATGATCAAGAAAGCAGCAGAGAAATCTTATTCTGATCTTAAATCTGACCATATAAAGGCTTATCAGCGTCTTTACAACAGGGTAGAACTCAAACTGGGGGCTGTTCCGGATTCAATATCATCATTACCAACCAACAAACGGCTGGAACGAGCAGGCAGTGCAGATTCTCCTGATGCCGGTCTGGTAGAAATGTATTTTCAATTTGGCAGGTACCTGCTTATAAGTTGTTCAGAGCCTGGAGGAATGCCTTCCAATCTACAAGGACTTTGGGCCTGGCAGATGGACCCGCCATGGAATGCCGATTTTCATACGAACATTAATGTTCAGATGAACTATTGGCCTGCCGAAATAACAAACCTTTCGGAATTACACATGCCGCTGTTTGACCTTGAAGAAGCGCTTGTAAAGCCAGGTGAACGGACTGCACAGGAAATGTATGGCGCACGCGGTTGGGTAGTACACCATCTTACGGATGCATGGGGATTTACCGCGCCTGCTGATGGTCCGCAAGGAATCTGGCCTATGGGTGCAGCATGGCTGGTGCGTCAGGCTTGGGAACACTATTGCTATACCGGCGATACGATTTTTCTTTCGGAACAAGGATATCCGCTGATGAAAGGAGCTGCCCTGTTTATAATGGATTATTTAGTTGAAGCTCCTGAGGGAACAGCCTTTGCAGGCAAACTGGTTACGAACCCTTCATATTCTCCCGAAAATTCTTTTTATCTCCCGAATGGAGAGCAATCTGAATTTACCTACGGCGCTACAATGGATCTGGAAATTATTCATGATTTGTTGACAAGCTGTATACAAGCAAGTAAAGTTCTGGATACTGATAGTGTTTTTCGTTCAGAATGTCAGGAAACATTATCTCGTCTTGCTCCGGTTCGGATAAGTCCAAATACAGGTCGTATTATGGAATGGGCAGAGGATTATAAGGAAACGGATCCGCATCACAGACATACATCTCATTTGTTTGGTTTATATCCAGGCAATCAGATTACTGTAGTAGGTACTCCTGATTTAGCCGCAGCAGCTCGTAAAACATTGGAAGCACGTGGAGATGGCGGTACAGGCTGGAGCCTGGCATGGAAGATCAATATGTGGAATCGTTTGTTCGATGGCGACCATGCTTATAAATTGCTATCGGTTCTTTTAGCTCAAAAAACTTTGTCCAATCTTTTCGATAATCATCCGCCTTTCCAGATTGACGGGAATTTTGGAGCTGCAGCAGCTATTGCTGAGATGCTTGTACAAAGTCAACACCAAACACAGGATGGCAGCTTTGAGGTTCATCTATTACCTGCACTTCCGTCAGTTTGGCCTGATGGCTCGGTAAAGGGGTTGCGGGCTCGTGGTGGATTTGAAGTTAATCTGTCATGGGAAGACGGACATTTGACAAATGCAGCTATAATCTCCAAACTCGGAGGGGTTCTTCATGTGCGTTTAGAACAA
>PLNZ01000388.1 GCA_003142915.1 Ignavibacteriales bacterium
GCTTCCTACCCGATTAGAAAAATATTTTGCAGCAAAATCATTAAACCCTTGTAGAGGGTTAATAATTTCTGTCATAGGGTTTTATAAATTTCAAAAATGTCCGGGCTTTCATTATTCCCCGACTTAAATCCTTCCTCCTAGCGGCGGACAGGCTTCGGGGCTATTTAATAAAATTTGTAATAACTGGGTAACTTCAGTAAATAAATTAAATTAATACAGCTATTTATAATTGTAATTATATACAGTTAAAATGTATATAATTACAACTATATATTAATAAAATGTCTCTTATATTCAATATAATAAGAGAGTACCTTAAAAATTAAAGTTAGCGGAAGTTATTATTTCTCTAAAAATATTCATAATTATGACATATTTAAGGTTTAGATGTTGATCATATACTTAAAGTTGTGCAGAATTTATAATTATGCAGTTTATTGATTTGAAAAACTAAAAAAATATAATTAAATTAATTAAGAAATTATTACTTATTTTAATGTTATACTAATCAGGACAATCAATGAGCGTTATTTCTGAAAAATTATCTAAAAAAATTGATGTATGGAGGCAGGAAGCCAGGGAACTGCTGAGCAAGGGTGGGAGCAGGGTATTATCAGAGGTTACTGTGGCTCAGGCTTACGGCGGTATGAGGGGTGTGCGTGCCCTTATTTGTGATACTTCAAGAGTGCCGCAAGATGAAGGTTTAATCGTACGCGGAATGCATCTGTCTAAGCTGGTTGATAAAACTCCCGAAGAAATTTATTTCCTGCTGTTGACAGGCGACTTACCGGCTAAGGATGAATTATATAGCTTTAGTAATGATTTAAAAAGCCGCAAACAAGTCCCCGGTTATGTTTGGGATCTCTTAAAAGCAATGCCTAAAGACTCTCACCCTATGGCTATGCTTAACACCGCTATTCTTGTAATGCAGAAAGAATCTTTATTTGCTGTTGAATACAGTATAGGGATACATAAAGATGACCACTGGAAATCCTCTCTCGAAGACGCATTAAATCTTGTAGCCAGGTTACCTGCGATTGCCGCAGGAATTTACAGGTTAAAATTTAAAAAAGGTGACATTATCCCTTCTGATCCCGCTATGGATTTGACGGGCGATTATGTCCATATGCTTGGTGTTTCAGATGTACCTGACTTCAAAGATTTGATGAGGCTTTATCTTGTCGCTCATTGCGACCACGAAGGCGGTAATGTCAGCGCTTTGGCAAATCAGGTTATCAGTTCTTCTTTAGCGGATATGTATTATTCTTTATCCGGAGCATTTGGCGGGCTTGCAGGACCATTGCATGGGCTTGCTAATCAGGAAAGTTTAAAATGGATTTTGGAGATTATGGAAAAATACGGCGGAACTCCGTCAATAGAACAAATTAAAAAAATTGTAGCGGAAATTATTAGTTCAGGTAAAGTTATTCCTGGTTACGGGCATGCTGTATTACGTGTTACCGATCCAAGATTTAATGCTTTTTTAGATTTCGGCAAAAAACATTTTCCTAATGATCCTATATTTCTTACCGTAGCAAGATTATATGAAGTAGTACCCGGTGAATTGAAGAAAATAGAAAAAATTAAAAATCCCTGGCCTAATGTTGACGCAGTTACCGGAGCCATACTATATTATTACGGATTAAAAGAATTTTCATACTATACGGTTGTATTTGCAGTATCGCGCAGCCTTGGTTTAACTGCTCAGACGGTAATAAATAGAGCAGTCCTCACGCCGATATTAAGGCCTAAATCCGTATCAACCCAATTCATCAAGGATTTGCTTAGTTAAATTTTTAATGTGAATAGCGCCAATATAACGGCAGATGCGCTTGCAACATTTAATGACTCCGCTTTCCCTAATTTAGGGATGGTAATTTTATCCCCGGTAATGGATAACATTTCCTGGGATGGTCCCGCAGCCTCATTAGAAAAGATAATAATACTTCTATCAGGGGGTTGATAATCATAAATATTTTCCCCGGTTAAATCCGCGCAAAGAATTTTGTATCCGCCCTTTTTTAATTTAATGAGGTTCTCAAATGTAATATCTTCAAATATTTTTAAATGAAATATTGAGCCCATACCGGCGCGGATAGTTTTGGGGTTATAAATATCTGCGCAATTATTTATAAGCAAAACTTCCCTTACCTGGAACCAATCGCAGTTCCGGATAATTGTTCCCAGGTTGCCGGGATCAGAGATATTTTCTAAGCATACAACAAGTTTGGAGTTTAAATTATCAAGCGCTTTTTCAGTTTGTGCAGGCTTATCAAATACAGCCGCAATGCCTTGCGGGTTAACGGTATCCGTCAGCCTGGAAAATTCCCGGCTCTTTAATATTTCCAGCCTCAAATTCTTTTTTATTATACTTCGTAAATAATCCTCATTTTCTTCAAAATAAAAGTGTGAAACTAAAACTAATTCACAGTTGAAACTGCTTTTTAAACCTTCCTCAACAATTTTATTTCCTTCGACAATAAATTTATTTTTTTTATTGCGGGATTTTTTTTGGTTTAAAGATGAGTAATATTTTAGTTCATTATTTGTAAGCATAAGTTAAATTTCATTATAATTTATATTTATTGTGAAACAAAACCCTGGGATTTCTCAAGTTCCTTTAGATACTCCCATGTGTATATGCCGGAATCATGTCCGTCTTTCCATGTTATCTGGATAGCGTATTCACCAACCGGCTGAATATCTTTTATTTTGAAACTTTCAGGGTGTTCTGCAGAAGGTTTTGCAGGGCGGTAAGTTTTTAATAATACTGTTTCACCTTTACAAACGGCGCAAGGGCATTCATCGCGTAAATATTTAATATCAATCAGGCTTTCGGTTTCATCGTCCCATTTTATAAACAGCTTAGTCTTTTCGGAAATTTTAATTTGTAGGGGAATCATAATCCAATCACCAATTAAATTTAAAAATTACCGGACAATTTTAAGCAAATAAAAGCGCCCGAACAATTTTTCATAGAAGGTAAAACTTTAATAAATTAAAGGAATTGCTCTGCTAAATTATTTGCAACGTAGAGGAAAAAATGTTAGTTTTGAACCGCAAATTAAGAAAATTTGCTGGCGTAGCTCAGCTGGTAGAGCAGCTGATTTGTAATCAGCAGGTCGTTGGTTCGAATCCGACCGCCAGCTCTAATTAAAGCCTTGTAACGTAAAAAGTTACAAGGCTTT
>PLNZ01000102.1 GCA_003142915.1 Ignavibacteriales bacterium
GTAATTTCTTTTCTGCGCTTCATGGGGAATAATATTGTTTTCTATTTCCCGCATGACGGTGAAGTTAAAACTGATAAATATTACTTTCCGCTTTATTTAAATTCAGCAGTTTTTATTTTCATACTTGCATGGGGAAAGTTCCTAAATAGGTATCATATTATGTATTCTAATACGGGAGTAGTTACCGGGCCCGGTTGGACGGATGTTAATGTTCTTCTCCCGGCTTATACGGTTGTAATAATCTTAATGATTCTGATCGGTTTAGGTTTAATTATTCCTTTATTCCGTAAGAAAATTCAGAGCTTTTATTTTCGGAAATTCCGTATAACCTCTGATCGTTCTCATATTTTAGTACTTGCAAGCTCGGGTATTTCTGTCCTGCTTATTTGGTTAATAGCATTTGCCGTTGTTCCCGGCATTTTTGAGTGGCTGATGGTGGAGCCAAATGAAATAACTTTTGAACGTCCGTATATTTTTAATAATATTGAATTTACAAGGTACGGCTTTAATCTTAATAAAGTTGAGGAAAAAGAATATCCAATGAACGGCGGATTTACGGAAGGAACTATAAATGATAATCCGAATTTGTTTACCAATGTCAGGCTATGGGATTGGAGAGCGCTTGATGCTGTTTATAAGCAGTTTCAGGCAATCCGGCTGTATTATGAGTTCTCAGATGTTGATGTAGACCGGTATAATATCAACGGGAAAAAGCAGCAGGTAATGGTTTCTGCACGGGAAATAAACATAGACAACTTATCACAACAGAGCCAGACCTTTGTGAACAAGCGTTTTCAATATACACATGGTTACGGATTAACTATGGCGTCTGTTAGTGAGTTTACTCCCGAAGGGTTACCGCATCTATTAATAAAAGATATACCGCCGAAAAGCGAATCGCCGTCTCTTAATATTGTGCAGCCTCAAATATATTTCGGCGAATTAACTAGAACTCCTGTTGTTGTTAATTCGAAACAGAAAGAATTTGATTATCCAAGCGGTGAAGATAATGTTTATACAAGATACGCCGGGAAAGGCGGAGTTCAGCTTTCAAATTTCTGGAGAAAATTTTTATTCGGATGGAAGTTTGACGGGACAAATTTCTTGTTCTCTGATTATCCGACAACGGAAAGCCGTGTATTATTTCACCGTCAGATTGAAGACCGTGTAAAACTTCTCGCTCCGTTTCTTAATTTCGATAAAGACCCTTATGTAGTCCTTTCCAATGGAAAAATTTACTGGATGATAGATGCATATACCACTTCCGATTATTTTCCTTATAGCCAGCCATTCTCTTCAACGGAAAATATACAGTATAAAGAAGGCGGTTCAACGCAGGTACTTTCTACTCAATTTAGTGATTTTTTGGATGGTGTAAATTATATCCGTAACCCTGTTAAAGCAGTTATTGATGCTTATGACGGCACGGTAAATTTCTATATTATGGATAAAGAAGATCCTATAATAAAAGTATGGAGTAAAATATTCCCCGGCCTTTTCAAAACAAAAGATGAAATGCCAAAAGACTTACTTGCGCATGTACGTTATCCAATAGAAATGCTTCTAACGCAAGGAATTGTTTATGAAAAATATCATATGACTGATCCAACAGTGTTTTATAACCAGGAAGATCTCTGGGTAAGAGCTACCGCTAAGTATTATAACCGCGTACAGCCTGTGGAACCTTATTATATAATGTGGCAATTACCCGGTTCCGAAAAGCAGCAGTTTGTTTTAATGCTGCCTTTTACACCCAAGAACAGGCAGGTTTTAATGGGCTGGATAGCAGGAATGTGCGACCCGGATGACTATGGCAGATTCCTTGCTTACCAATTCCCGAAGGATAAAACCGTGCTCGGTCCCCAGCAGGTTGAAACGAAGATTGATCAGGATAGCTTTCTTTCCGGACAATTAACGCTTTGGGATCAACATGGCTCCAATGTTATAAGAGGGGATGTTCTTGCAATACCTGTAAACAATACTTTGTTATATGTAGAGCCGATTTATCTTCAAGCCGAAACTGCAGCTTATCCCGAGCTTAGATTAGTTGTTGTGATGCAGGGAGATAATATGAGCTATGCGAAAACATTCGATCAGGCGCTTGCCGGATTATTTAATAAAACACCGGTTGCTCAGAATACAGTTCAGCAGGTTAAAGAAAAACCGGCAGATAATAGTTCACTTCAAGTGAAAATTCAGTCAGCGAATGAAGCTTTTAACAACTATTTAAAATTTATAGGAGATAAAAGATTTTCCGATGCTGCAAAAGAAATGGAAAAACTTCAGCAGTCGCTTCAGGAATTATCGAATCAGGCAAAAATCAATAAATGAATTGGTAATAATTAAACATATGCTTGCTTTTGATCCGGTCTGAAAAATTACAGACTGGGTCAAAAGCAGCATAAACCCTTTGGCGTTTTATTTTGATCTTTGATATTTACCCATTAAATGCCCTTCTGCAATAATATGGCTATTCATAGCGCTCAGAAGCTGTTGTTTGGTAGCCCCGGTTTCCAGATGATGAAGAACGGTATCTAAGGCGTATATTTTAAAGAAATAGCGGTGAGGTTTACCGGCAGGCGGACACGGCCCTCCATAACTAATTTTTCCGAACCCATTTGTTCCAAACATTACTTCATCCGGAATATTCCTGGAAGGAGTAACGTCTTCGTGGAGTTCGTTTAAATTACCCGGAATGTTATAGATGACCCAATGTACAAAATCTCCGCCCGGAGCATCGGGGTCGTCAACAATAATTGTAAAAGATTTTACATCTTTTGGCGCATCGCGCCAATGTAATTGGGGTGATACATTAGCTCCTTCGCATGAAAAGCTGGCAGGAATGAAATTCCCCTCTTTAAATGCAGAACTATAAAGTTTTATTTCCATTTTTTTATTGTGTGATTTTGTTTGAGAAAATATTTGAGATAATACTATTAAATTCAGTATTAAAAAACTAATAGCGAATTGAGTTATTTTATGATTTGAGAATGGAAAGATTAAAAACATAATTAATATCCTTTATTAATCATATTGAAAATTAAGTTATAGAAAGTAATAATTCCACTGTTTTAGAGAATATAATTTGAATGTGAATTTTATATAAATTACTTAAGCCCGATTGCAATACCTTGAATTCTTAAACTCCGCAAATTATTGCAAACATTTTTACAATTTAAAGGATTGAAAAATGGAAATGCCGGTAATTTTAATATTGGTGGGAATATTTTCGGTTGTAACAGTATTTCAGGTAATAATTCTCAGAAAATATTTAAATCAGAGAAGAGAAGAACTAAAGCAGCATAAGTAATTTAAATGAACAATTGATTATAAAATCTTTAAGGGATAAGTTTGATTTGCTTTTCGGGTGATTTTATTTTTCCCCGGTTTATTTGCTTCGGCATGTTCTAATAATTATTAGCTCTCTCTAAATTAAGAGGAAAATATGAAATTTAAAATACTTTTTATTCTTGTTTTGTTAATTGCTGTTTCTCAGCCGGATATATATATGCAGCAGAAAAAGAAAGCTTCCGGAGCCAGTCCCCTTGAAGGTAATTGGGAAACAATTCATAACCCTATGGAAGCTTCAACATTGACGCTTGAATTTAAACCAAATAAAAAATTTAGTTATATACTTTCTTCAGCCTGGCAGGGCACATATAAACTGGATGGAACAAAACTTATTTCTGCTTTATATATTCCTATCTTTAAAAAATATAAGACAGATACTACGACCATATTAATATTTTCAGATACGCTTATACAGATAGGTAAAGATAAAGGTGTTGAAAAAACAACAAAAATGATCAGAAAGAAGGACAGCGCAGGAGTTGGCGCAGGTTTAATCGGAACCTGGATAATGGAAAACAAGGATGCGGAATATTCAACAATCAGCTATAGTCAATCCGGAACATTTGAAGTGAAAAATATTTTAAGATCTTTTAATGGGAATTATATTACAAAAAGTGATACTTTAATAGCATTTTCCCAGGGCCGCTTAATGCTTAAAAACAGATTTGTTATTGATAAAGGCAAACTGCGTCTTTACAGTCCGACTCAAAGCGGGCCTATCACGCTTGAGAAAGCAGAAAAATAATTTTCTATTTTCATAATTAATTGATCTGTATATAGATAAACAGAATTATCTATATATTCAAACGGTTCAAGCAAGTTTCCTAAATCAAGGCAATTTTATCCAACCGGGAAGTTTCGACCTATAAAATCTTTCCTGTAGTTTTATTAATTTTATAAAGCAATTAGAAAAATTAAGAATGCCTAAAAAAATCGTGTATTTATGTAGAATCCAAGAGTAGACTACGGTGAACAAAGACGGAATATTAAAAGAAGAAAAAATTATTTTCCCTGATGATCAGGTAAGACTACAAAAAACTTCGTATTTTATAAAAAATAGATTTAGCCTGCGCCGTACGTTTTCTTCTCTTCAACATCCAAATTATCGATTATGGTTTTTTGGACAAATAATTTCCTTGTTCGGCACATGGATGCAGGCAACCGCACAAGGCTTTCTCGTCTTTGAACTTACACATTCCCCGGCTTATTTAGGTTATGTTGGCTTTGCTGCAGGTATACCTGTGTGGCTTTTTATGTTTTATGGTGGGGTTGTTGCTGACAGGTTTCCACGAAGGGATGTAATCATTTATGCGCAATCTTTAATGATGATTCTTGCATTTATATTGGCTATTCTTACTTTTACACACGTTGTCCATGCATGGCATATAATTGTTCTTGCTTTTTTTCTCGGATTAGCAAATGCTTTTGATGCGCCTGCGAGACAAGCGTTTCTTCTTGAACTTGTAGACAGAAGAACTTTGGTAAACGCAATTGCACTAAACTCAACAATGTTTAATGCCGCCAGGGCATTAGGTCCTGCAGCGGCTGGGATCGTTTATGCGTTGTTTGGTGCGGCATGGTGTTTTGTACTAAACGGATTGTCCTTTATAGGCGTTATTGTTGCCCTGACTAAAATGGAATTAAAACCATTGCCGAAACAAATTCAAAAGCAGTCTGTGTTTTCAGAATTGAAAAAGGGGCTGCAATACTCCATGTCCCAGCCGATGATAATGAATTTAATGTTTTTAATATCAACTATTAACCTTTTTGGAATTTCTTTTGTTACCTTAATTCCTGCCTGGGCAGTAAATATTTTACATGGAAATGCTGCAACTAACGGCATTATGCAGTCGGCAAGAGGTTTTGGGGCACTGTTAACAGCCTTATTTATAGCATCGCTCGGAAGCTCAAAATATATTTATAAGCTTCTTACAGTTGGTATATTAAGCCTGCCTGTGTTTTTATTACTATTTGCGTTGACATATTGGCTCCCGTTGTCGCTTCTTATGCTGGTAGGAAACGGTATTGCGCTTATATTAATATTTAATTTATCAAATGCGATAATCCAGAATATTGTGCCTGATTCTTTCCGCGGGAGAGTTATGAGCATTTATGCCTTTGCCTCATTTGGATTTTTACCTTTGGGCTCATTAATTGTCGGTTTTTTAGCAGAGCGATTTAATGAACCCATAGCGGTTATTATTTGCTCTTTTATTACTTTATTTTTTTCTGTTCTGATTTTGATGAGGATCAGAAAAATAAAATTATAACCGGTTCTTTTATAATGAAGAGTTATATTATTATTTGACAGTACCGAATTTTGATTATAATTTAACGCACAAAATTTTTACAGATAGAAATTACTATTTATGTTCAAATTTCTTCCATTAGGCGGCGCCGGTGAAATCGGTGCAAACAGTTATTATCTAAATTTTTCCGGTACGGGTGTCATCCTCGACTGTGGAGTGCACCCACAAAAAATGGGGCTGGAAGCTTTGCCTGTCTTTGATTTAATTAATGATTTACCCGTCGACTATGTGCTGATTTCACATGCTCATCAGGATCATCTTGGCTCGCTGCCTTATCTTGTAAAGAAGCATCCATATATTAGGATTATTTCTACTCCTCAAACCAGGGCGCTTGCAGAACTTACGCTTCATAATTCGGTAGCAATCCTAAAGCAGCAATTAAAGGAAGGAGATAAATTACAGGTATATACCCACGAAGAGATCGATTTATTAATACAATCAATTGAGTATAAAGCATACGGAGAGAATTTCTTTTTAAACGGGTATAATAACAGGAATACTAATCCGGTGACGGCTAAGTTTTACGATGCAGGACATATTCTCGGTTCTGCAGGAATTTATCTTGAGTATGGTAACGATATAATTTTTTATACAGGAGATATTAATCTTGACAGCCAAACTCTTCTTCTGGGCGCAGATCTTCCAAATTTAAAAATAAATACTTTAATACTTGAAACCACTTACGGTGGAACAGACTCCTCGACACTATTAAATTGGAATGAAGAATCACTTCGTTTTGCGTCTTCAATAAATAAAATAATTATTGCAGGCGGTTCAATATTGGTTCCTGTATTCTCGTTGGGGAAGATGCAGGAAGTATTAACAACTATCTGGAATTTAATGGAGAAAAAGAAAATTGTACAAACGGATATTTATACGGGCGGTTTAGCTGACAAAATAAGCCGGGTTTACGATTATAACCGATATGTGGTTAACAGGGTTGATCCTGAATTTGAGATTAACAGTATTCCACAAAAGAATCTTTATGAAGTTGACATTGCTGAAAATTTTTTTAAGAATCCATGTATTGTATTGGCGCCGAGCGGTATGATGATTGAAGGAACCGCATCATATATTTTGGCCAAACGCTGGCTGCGTCAAAAAAATTCTGCAATTTTTACGGTTGGTTATATGGAAGAAAATACTCCCGGATTTAAATTTGCTAATTCAAAAAAGGGAGATAAAATCCGGCTTAGTAATTTTGATGAGGAAGAAGTTGAATGTACGATAGAGCAATTCAGGTTTTCTTCTCATTCAAGAAGGGAAGAACTTCTTGCAATTGTAAAAAAATTAAAGCCGGTTAAAGTTGTTCTTGTGCATGGCAGCCCGGCTGGGATCGAATGGATCGGGGCTTCAATTCTGAAAGAATTCCGGAATGTGAAAGTTTTTCGGGCTGAACCCGGTAAAGAAATAATCCTTTAGAGTTATTAGAAAACTAAAATAAAACCCGGGCTTTTTTAAAATAAGAAAAACATTACAAAACAAATGCATAGTACCTGTAAAAAATATATATAAATTATTTTTTTAATCCCGGGATGAAATATTTATGACAAATGGCAACCTGATAAAATCCATAAAATCCCGAAGGGATGATATAGTAACGGGTAGGTGACATATACCTGTCCATCGCTAGGCTAATTTGCCTCAATTGGTTCACAATGCCGCATCTGCCGATGTCCCTCAAAAAGTGTAATGTTGAAAGGTAGGGAAATGGTTAAAAATGATTGGAATACCGAATTCTACGACGAAAAACATTCTTACGTTTTTAAATTTGGTGAAGACGTATTAAACTTATTGAGCGCCAAACCCGGAGAAGTAATTCTCGATCTGGGATGCGGGACAGGGCATTTAACAAAGTTAATTGCCAGATCCGGGGCTGTTGTTTATGGAATTGACAGTTCTATTAAAATGATTGGACAGGCACGCTTAAAATACCCGGATATAAAATTTGAACATATGTATGCGACAAATTTTACTTTTAAGAATAAGTTTGATGCGGTATTTTCAAATGCAGTATTGCACTGGATAACTGAGAAAGAAAAAGTTGCAGAATGTGCATATAACTGTTTAAAACGGGGAGGAAGATTTGTCGCTGAGTTTGGCGGCAAAGACAATGTTAAATGTATTGTTACGTCAATAAGAAAAATATTGGAGGGAAATGGATATTCTCAAAATACTGAATTTATTGATTGGTATTTTCCTTCCATTGGTGAATATTCATCTATTCTGGAAAAACACGGCTTCAGAGTAACTTCCGCTTTTCATTTTGACCGTGATACTTTTATGGACGAAGGAGTTGATGTAATAAACTGGCTTGAAATGTTTGCAAAGCAGATTTTTGAAGGAATTAATACCGGCAAAAAAAGTGAACTTATCGGGCTGATTAAAGAAGACCTTAGTTCAACAAATAAAAAAGACGGCAAATGGTTTATTGATTATAAGCGTCTGAGAATTGCTGCCGTCAAAGAATAAATATATTATTTTAAATCAAGCTTCATCCGTAATGTTGTTCTGCTATATTTGAAATCGAAGCTTCCGGTGACATTTTTAAAACCTATTGACTCGTATAAACTTATGGCTGTTCGCAGTATGCTACTTGTTTCAAGAATAACAGATTTTGCTCCTTTGGAATAGGCAAAACCAATTACAGCTAAGGCGAGTTTCTTTCCCGCTTGTTTCCCTTGTGCTTTTTCAGTAACAGCCATTTTTGCGAGTTCGAATGAGTTTTTGTCAACTTTAATTGCCGCACAGGTTCCGACTATTTCATTATCAATGCGGGCAAAAAATATTTCGCCTCCTTTATTAATAATAACATCATCCGGATTTGATAATATTTTAATGTCTTCTTCCTCAACTTTAAAATATTTGTTCAGCCATTCATAATTAAGCTGTAAAAAGTTATTTTTATACCCTTGTGAATAACGCAAAATTTCTACTGAATCCAGGAGCCTTTTCTTATCCTTCTCCATTATTTGGTTATAAAAACTTTTAACTTTGAGGGTTCTTTCAAGAGAATCAACAAAATGAAGAATATCAAAGCCCGCAGATTTACCCAATTCCTTTACAGCTTCTTCAATATCGTTAGATAATGGTAAAATGGAATTAAAAATTTTTTTTCCTTTCCCTGTAAATGAAACCATTCTTTTACGTTTATCTACGTTATCTCTTACCGTCTCAACTATATTATTTTCTACCATTTCATTAACAAGCTGAACGATTGCCGGATGAGTCAAATCCAGGGCTGAAGCTATTTCATTTATTGGTGCAAAACCTTGACTATTTAAATATTGACAAATTGCGAACCATTTTGGTTCAAATTCAATATTCAATTTCTTGTAAGCAAGAGAAATATCTTTATTCAGCTTTTGTCCCAGCCTTTTAATCCTAACCGGAATTGCCGTATCTCTAAACTGATTGATTGTGGATTTTAACATATTAAATAATTTAACTTATATAAATATTTACGTAATTATTAACGTAATATATTATATAATTAACAATTAATCAATGTTTTATTTATAAGTCATTCCAAAATATTAAGTTATGCTTAGGATTCGTTATCCATTTCAGAGAGTAAATCTAAAATGTCTAACGGTTTGGTAGTAATTTGTAAGTGCCCTTCTTCGTCAATTGGCCATTGATCAAGCGAGCGGTCGGAGTAAAGCTCTATACCGTTGCCGTCAGGGTCTGCTACATAGACTGATTCAGATACCCCGTTATCAGAAGCGCCTTCAATAGGGTAATTAATCTCATATAGCCTTTTTAACATTCTCGCAAGTTCTTTCCTGTCAGGGAAAAGTATTGCAAAATGATAAAGTCCCGTATGCCCAGGCGGCGGCGGTGTAGCTTCTTTACCCTGCCATGTATTTAAGGCTATATGTTGATGATAACCGCCTGCAGATAAAAATACAGCAGAATTTTCATAAGTTGAAGTGATTTCAAAACCGAGAAGATCACGGTAAAATTTTAATGAACGATTAAGATCGGAAACGATTAAATGTACATGTCCTATCTTTACCTCTGGATGAATTTTGTTTTTTATGGGAGCCATTTTTCTATTAATATAAAATATTTTTAACTAACAAAAGTTACAATAATAAATAATTTGATTAAAATAAAATTGATGGGAAATATCCATATCAAATTTTACCAAGAAGATAGGCTTTTCGTTTATTTTCCGGAAATTTTTCTATTGCATACCGGAGCATCGTTCTCGGCATTTTTTTATACCTGCCTTTCAAAAAATTTTCTTCCGTTTTTAAGTCTCTTTTGCCGATTTCCCGAAGCATCCATCCGACCGCTTTATGAATTAAATCATTCTCATCATATAAAAGTTTTTCCGCGATAATCAATGCCGTATCAAACTGCTTCTCTTTAATAAATTGAAATGAAGCCAGCACAGAAATTCTTTTTTCCCAAAGATTTTTTGATAAAGCAAGCTTTTCAAGAATTTTTTTATCCTTATCAATTAAATATCCGCCGACAATTTGCGGCGCTGAAAGATCAACCAAATCCCAGTTATTTATATATTTTGCGTTTTTAAGATAAAATTTATAAATCTTATCTCTATCTTCAGGCTTGCTTTTAGGAAAGCGGATAACAAGAATCATCAAGGCAGACATTCGCTCTTCATGTACCGGTGAAATAATTAATTGCTGAAGCTCGTCTAAAGTAAGATTCAAATGCTGTTTTGCCAGGCTTCTAAGGGCAGGAACTTTTATGCCCAGGAAGATGTCACCTTCGCCGTATTCACCGGGGCTTGTTTTGAAAAACCTTTGTAATACTTTTGCTTGTTCTTTATTGGCGCTTGCTTTAAGAGAAAATCGTAGTTCATTTAGACTCATAAATTATTTCCCTATTAAAAATAGTTGTTTAAAGATATTTGACTTATACATCATTAAAAATCATTTTATGAACAATATTGTTAATTTTTTCAGGTTGAAGCTTCAATAAGTTTTATAATGTTATTTCCAATCACAAATAAGGAATTCCATTCATACTAAATTATAATATCAATCAATAAATTATAAGGAGAAGGACAATGAAAAGAATACTAATGTTTGTATTTACTATGACTATTACTCTTTTTTTGATTAATTTCTCAAATGTTTCAGCAAAACAAAAAATGAGTAGTACTAAATATAAAGCCGAACTTGCTTCAAAAGGATTGGCGTCATACGGAAAAACAAAAGCCAGGGGACACGCAGAGTTTGATTTTAGCAAAGACGGTAAAGAATTAACATATAAACTATATGTTTATGGAATAGATAGTGTTTCGATGGCGCATATACATCATGGTCCGTTTGGTAAAGAAGGTCCAATTGTAGTATGGCTTTATAAAAAAGCTGTCACAGGTAAGTTTAACGGCTTACTTTCTAAAGGAACAATAACAGATAAAGATACCAATCTCGACAGCCTTCGTACATGGATGAATAACGGCGATACTTTTGTATTAGTCCATACGCAAAAATTTCCCAATGGAGAAATCGGCGGTAAAATTCAATAGAATTTTGTGATGCAGCATTTTTTACAATTTTTTTATGCTGCATCAATATTTTTCTACTTCTTTGTTACATTCAAAATCCAGTCGCTTATCGTTTGAAGTGCAGTTGGTGAAATAGTCTCCTCAATTTTTATATATTCTGCCGGACTTCCTGTTTCTGCAGTTTGAAATAAGTGATTTAAACCAGGCAATTCTTTTATTTCAAAATTCTTATTCCCGCCTTTTTCCAATGCTTTCTTTATTACGGTGAGATTCTCGTTAGGCAGTACCTGCAAATCTTTAGAACCGTTTAATGCAAGAACAGGACACTTCACCTTTTCCAAGGCTGGAGTGGGATCATAGCTTATGAAATATCTGAACCAAGGACTCATTATTGATTTGAGTTCCCCCTCAAATACGGCTTTAGGGTTACGAATTCCAGATTTTCCTTTTTCATCGAGACTGTTATAATGGTCACAGTAAATCTTTTTAAGTTTTTCAGCAATCTTAACACTGTCGCCTCCTGCTTTAATTGCATTATACATCTTTTTATTTACTTCAGTACTCTCTTTTATTCTTTCTGCAGGATAACCTTCAGCTTTTGCCAGCGCTTCACTTTGCAGACATAAAAGTTCATCGCAAGGCAAACCTGGACCTGCCATTAAGACGATAAATGCAACTTCATTTGTTTCTGATGCAACAATAGGGGCAATTATACCCCCTTCACTATGACCAATAAGCCCAATATTATTTGCATTAATTTCTTTCCGGTTTTTTAAATATTCTATACCTGCCAAAACGTCGGTAGAAAAATCTTTAGTTGTTGATGCAGCAAAATTTCCGGTCGATTCGCCAATACCTCTTTTATCAACACGTAAAACAGCAATGCCTCTGCAGGTAAGATAATCAGCCAGAACAAGAAATGGTTTATGCCCTGAGAGTTCTTCATTTCGGTTGTTCGGGCCTGAACCTGAAATTAAAATTACCGCCGGAAAAGGTCCGCCGGATTCCGGCATTGTTAATGTACCTCCGAGCTTAATCCCGGCTGTTTTATTATCATAAATTACATCTTCAACTTTATACGGGAATGGAAGCTTAGGCTCTTGAGGGCGCTTAATTTCTTCAACTTTATCAATTTTTTTTATTCCCAGCGGTATGTTTAATCCGCTTTGGTGCCAATTTCCATCAAAAGAAATGCTGTCAGGATTATATTTCCCTTCATAGTAAGCGGAAATAATGTTAACCTCAAGCTTTAAATTACTGCCGTCAAAAATTACAGTGTCTACATGCAAGCCCTTGACTCCCTGATCCGGGCTGTCCATCTCGGCTTTTAAATAACCGTTTTCATTCACGGAAATTCTAAAAACTACCCGGAGCGCACCGCCGTTAAATTTTAACGTCCCCTGCCATATCCCTTTAATTTCAACATTGGAAATTGATGTACCTAAAGCGGGTTGAGAATATGAAATTAGACCGCAAACCAAAATAATAAAACTTGCAAAAAATAATTTATAAAATGATTTCATATTAATTACCTCATTATGTACAACTTTTTATTACAATAGTTTATTAAACAGGTTTTTGTTAAAAGAAAAATAAATATTAATTAAAAGGCTGTACTATAATAATTTATTTTTTAACTTCATTCCATATACTGAAAAAATTTTCTTTAAATAATAGTTACCTTACTTAATTTTCAAATTAATTATTCTTAATTTTAATATAGTTGATAATTAAAAATTTTAATAACTAAAGCATAAAAGGGCAATTCATGAAAAAATTAATTGCTTGTTTATTAACAACAGTTTTTATTCTATCTGCCTCCATGTCCTTTGGCCAGGATGAGAATAAGTCAAAGGGAATATTTGTAGAACCTAAAAATGAATTTTACGATGAAATCCTGAAAACTATCGGCGAATTTAAAAAGCAGGAAAAAACCGTAGATAAAACCTTCAAGATGGATTTTACCGGTGTGAATCTTCCAAACTCTTTGGATGAATTTAAATCATACTGGCATAATCCTCCTATTTCGCAGGGTGAGACCGGTACTTGCTGGGATTTCTCAACGACTTCTTTTTTTGAATCTGAAGTGTACCGTATTCATAAAAAACAGTTAAAGTTTTCAGAAATGTATACGGATTATTGGGAATATGCGGAAAAAGCAAAACGGTTTATTGAGGAAAGGGGAAATTCTGCTTTCGGTGAAGGCTCGGAAGCTAATGCCGTTCAAAAGATTTGGAAAAAGTACGGCGTTGTTCCCGAAGAGGCTTACACAGGAATGAAACCCGGGCAAATATTTCATGACCATAGCAAGATGTATGCAGAAATGAATGATTACCTGCAGAATATTAAGAAGTCAAATTCATGGAACGAAGAAGAGGCAATTTCCACAATAAAATCCATCATGAATCACTATATGGGTGTGCCGCCGGAAAAATTTACTGTTGAGGGGAAAGAATATACACCTAAGGAATATTTTGAGAAAATTGTTGATTTGAATATGGATGATTATGTTGATATTTTCTCCCTGCTGGAAAAACCTTATTGGCAAAAGGTTGAATATACTGTTGAGGACAACTGGTGGCATAATAAAGATTATTACAACGTCCCGCTTGATGAATGGCTGAACGCTATTAAGAAAGCAGTGAGAAACGGTTATACTATGGCAATCGGCGGAGATGTTTCCGAGCCGGGTTACGAATCGCATGTACAGGCTGCAATGATTCCAACTTTCGATATACCTTCTGCTTATATAGATGAAAATGCACGTGAGTTCCGTTTTAGTAATCATACAACCACCGATGACCACGGCATTCATCTTGTCGGCTATGAAAATAAAGATGGTAAAGATTGGTTCCTGATTAAAGATTCAGGTTCAGGTTCAAGGAATGCAAAGAACAAAGGATATTATTTTTATCATGAGGATTATGTTAAGTTAAAAATGATGGACTTTCTTATTCACAAGGATGCAGTCAAAGACTTGTTGAGTAAATTTAAAGATTAATTTACATAACATTTTCTTGAATGAATATTTCTTAGTGTGTCTATGTGATCTTAGTGGCTAAGTGGCGAGCCTCCTATTCAAGGATAAATTTTACCACATAGAAACTAAGACCACTTAGAATTACGAAGTTATTTTATCTTCTTGATTGATCTGTATAAACTCTATTGGCGCACCGTTGTCAACTATAAATGCGACTTTAACGCCTTTGGATGGAGAATTCGGTTGTATTATTACTTCTTTCCCTGCAAGTTCTTCTTCAAGATTATCTACTTTAAATGCAATATGAGGTATTGTCTTAACTAGTTTAGGTAACGGTGAATCCGGCTCATACCTCATCCATTCAATTCTGTAGGGACTTTCCTCGAAACCGGAAACGTACATCTTAAATTCTTTAAGATATGTTTCGTTTTCCTTCTCTATCGAAGTCGGTATTCCCAAATGATGGTATTCTTTCATAATCTTTATTCCGCTAAATAATTTTTAAATCTTTTACTCTTTCAATCTTTAAATCTCTGCTTCTCCACCATCCGCAATCAGTGAAGTAAAATTTCAATAAATATAATCTATTTTGAATTTTGCAGAAAATCATTAAGTAATTCAAAGTATTTATCTTTTTCTTCAACGTAAGGATTATGCCCGCTCTTTTCGAACATTACAAATTTTGCCTGTGGAGCATATTCCTTATATTTAATTGAGAAACGCGGAATTGCTACACGGTCAAAACGGCCTTCGATAATTAACACAGGCATTGTTAAATTTTTCAGCTTTGTTCTGAAATCCAGCTTCGCTACATCACCGCCTATGATGAAGTCGCCGTCATAACCGACGATTGTATAATAGACCTTTGGATTGAAACCTGTATCAGTTGTCATTTTATCTGCATTCGAGGCATCATAAAAATATAGCAGTCCCGATGGGACATTGTAAGCCGCCTGGTGTTCCGGTGCGCTTGAATTAAATCCTTCACCTCTAAGCTTCTCCAGTTTACTCCAAACTTCCGGATACTGATTTTTAATTTCATTATTTGAGTTATCATCATTTCCCTGCCACATTTCACCGCTGTAAAATGTATCGGATAGGATAAGCTTATCAACTGAATTTGGATATTCCAGCGCATAAGCCTGTGCGACCATTCCGCCGTAAGAATGTCCGAGGACAGTCCATTTATCAAAGCCCAGCGCTTTGCGTAGTCCTTCAAGATCTTCTACGTCCCGTTTAAAAGAATATTCCGTGGAATCTTTTGCTCTGCCTGAATTACCTCTGCCTAATGCGTCGTAAAAAATTACTTTATGATTCTTTGCCAATTTATCAAACCAGGGAGTTAAGTAAAGATGGGAATTCCCCGGTCCTCCGGGTATTAAAACAATTGGATCACCGCTGCCTTTCATTTCGTACCAAAGCTTAGCCCCGTTTACGTCTGCATAAGCATCGGTTAATATGCCGGAAGTTTGAGCAATAATTTCTAACTGTGAATTAAAAACTAAGAACGAAAGCAAAAAAATAGATGTAAGAATTTTCCTTTTTGCTTTATCTGTGGTAACCTTTTTCACAATCTTTTTCCCGTATAAATTTTGTTATGAAAAAACGACTCTATCTAAAATACAAAGATCATCCATTATCCGATAAATATAAGAAATATAGAAACTGCCATATTGAACCCGATTGGGTCCTAATTTATGAAATAAATGATAAGGAATTATCACTTATCAGACTTGGTTCGCATTCCGAATTATTTGGATAAAAAATCATTTATTCTTAAAATATTTCTTCATAGGTGTAAAATAAAAATCTTTCCAGCCTTGTTTATATATATCCGTTTGCCCTTTGGGAATGCTGCTATGAATAAGAGTAAGCTTTGTGCCTTTGCCCGACTTCTCAAGCAATATTTCAATCTGCGAATTTTCGGCATCCTTTGGAAAATCTGTTGAACGCCATGATTGTACAATTTTTTTACCGGGTTCGAGTTCAAGGTTTTTACCCCACATATATCCGCCGCCTGCCGTATATGTACCGCCTTTTTTTGAAGAAGACTTTGTTTCTTCTCCTGTAAATGCAGTATGCTCTTTACTACTTAACCATGCTTTGTAAATAACATCAGGAGAAGCAGGAAGAGTAATGGATAATTTAACCCTTCCTTTCATAGTTTTACTCCTATCTATATATAAAATAATAAAATATATACTGTTAAATTACTAATTGAAAAATCTTGTGCTATGCTTGTAATCATAGTAATAAATCAGGTAGTTCGGTTATACTATTTAATATTTTCTTAGCCCCGGTAAAATTACAGTGCCTGGTTAAAGCAGTAGGAATAACATAACAATTGATCCCGGCATTTAACGCGGCTTGCAATCCTCTTTCGGAATCTTCAACAGCTATGCATTCTTCTTTAAGAAAGCCTGATATTTCAATAGCTTTAATGTATGGATCGGGGGCGGGCTTCGATTTAACGTAATCCCCGAAAGCTAATGTAAAATCAAAATATTCAAGGAGATTTGATTTCTTATGAATTATTTCAAAATGATCTTTTTTGGAGCTTGTTACTATCCCCATTTTAAATTTACTGTAAAGCTTTTTCAATGTCTCTTCAGCGCCGGTAATAACGTTCATTTCTGTCGAAAGAAGACGACTGTAAAGCTCATCTCTTTCAACATGAAAAGCATCGATTTGTTCTTTATTAAAACCCTTAGCTTGTGCAAGATGCCATGTTCCAAGAGATTGTTTTAGAAAGAATTCAATGTATAATTCTTCCGAAAGTTCTATACCCATTTTCGCAAATGTTTCTTTATTTGCCCGGTAATATAGTTTTTCCGTATCTACAAGAACTCCATCGTTGTCCCAGAATATTGCTTTTATCATATATAATTTTAAATAAAGAATTTCAGTTTATGCCAGAAAAAGTTATAAGGATATTTTGGCTTTTGGCAAATAGTAATAATAATATTAGTTTCATACGGCATTGCATAATTGCTCTTAATTTCTCCGACCTGCCTGACGGAATCGAACCATTGCAGGTTATCTTTAACATTGCTTCCTATTACGATTAGGATTTTCCGCGTTGTATCCCCGTAGCCCCAGAACCAGTAATTATTATGTGCTGAAACAGCAGGCGGCAGCGGATATTTCCCTCTGAAGAAATCAATTGCACCTGCTTCGCCGTAATTCTGCCCGAATACAACAGCTTCCTTTTGTTCTTCAGGCGGCAGGGAAGTATAAACCTTTGAAATAGTTGCAGCCATATTTTCCCACCCGAACATATCTGCATAAAATTGCGGCAGTTCTTCAAGCTTCTGGCTTTCCTGTGAGGACGGCCTTTTACCTAAGGCTTTCGAATATTTAATATACTGCTCAACAGGCAAAACAGGAAGTGCAAGCGGCGCAATTATTAACCCGCTTAATGCCAGTAAGGAAGGGAGTGCAAACCTGATCCAGCCGAAGCCTTTATGTAATGTAATTTTTTCAACCATTACTGCCCCTGCAGCATATAGAATGGGGAAAGCAGGCGAAATATACTCGGCTTTTGAATGAAAGTTTATTATTAGAATTATAAATACAATAAGGAAAATATACCCGGCAAGTCTGTAAACTTTACCTTCTCTATGAAAGAATAAAAAGAAAATTCCCGCAATCCATAAAATTGATGATACGGGGTTTAATGATTGAAATGTATCATTTATAAATGTTCCGGGATTCTGTGATGAATATTTTAACGCCGAAGCGTTATGAATAAATTCTAAAGTTGCGAAATTGTGCGTAATATTCCAGATTATATAAGGACTGAAAATAACAAATGCGATTATTCCCGTAAAATAAGGCCACGGGGTTCTCAAGTATTTCCTTTGTGGTGTAAGAATTAAGCCGATAAGTAGTCCGGCCCCGAACCAGAGCAGACTGATTTTATTCAGCAAACCAAGGCCTAATACAATACCCAGCCAAACCCATAATTTTTTATCAACCTCGATACCCGTTTGAGAAGAATTAATTATTAGAACTACAATATAGTAAGCCAGCACCCAGAACAGCCAGTCAAATATGTTCATAGAATAAAATGTGCCGGTGCCAAGGAATATTGGCGCAAGGGCAACTGCAAGGCAGGCAAGGGTTAGTGCTGTATATCTTCCATTTAATCTCCGGGTGATTATTCCTGTAATAAATACAATAACCGCAGAAACAATTGCCGGCAGAAGCCTTAATGCAAAAATTGATTTGCCTAAAATTTTAATACTTAAAAACAATATATAAGCAGACAACGGCGGCTGATCAACATACCCTGCGGCAAGATGGTTGCTGCATGCGGTATAATAAAGTTCATCCCTGAAGTAGCCGTAACCTGCAAAAGCATTTGTATAAAGATGAAGCAGAAGCTCAAAGAGAGAGAAACCAAGTATCAGGTACAAACTATT
>PLNZ01000459.1 GCA_003142915.1 Ignavibacteriales bacterium
GAATTCTTAGAATATAAAAAATCTCGCGCAACACCCGCTTTTTCTTTCTTAATTTCCTTTATCGGAACATCACCTACGAGTTTATACACATGCTTTAATTCCACATCGGAACTTTTAATCTTATGGATACCATACTCGCTGAATTGGTTGGGATTCCTATAGATTACAGCCTTACCCACTTCGATTGGAATAATGGCCACACTATCGTCTTGGTCAGCTCCTCCTTTTACTGCCATGAATTCAATAACATCTTCCTGATGGATCCATAGATTCCCATATTTATCCAGTTCAACTGTACCTTCATCAACTGTCGGTAAGAAGTTTCCATCTATATCGTGATCCCTTAAATCCACGCGAAGATATGCTCTCTTGCCTTCAATCACTGGAATTCGAAAAGCAGGCAGTCCATGGATATTGTCTGCATAGCGCATAATACTATTCTTCATCATTGACCAGGCAAGTCTTATTAATCCAGGGTATTTGGTGTAATCAACTTTAGCCCAAATTGCTTTTCTTAGGGTCCATTGTTCTTGATCGTATTCATCCTTATCTATCTCGTCGAAGTTGTCAAGCCATTTACTAAGCTTCCCCGCGAATAAATCTTCCTTAAACTTATTCATACCTGAATAAGACCATAAGAAAAACTGCTCCGGGCCAAACAACTGCCATAGGTTCAACATCGATTGAATATCCATACGCAAAGACTCTCCTAATTTAACCGGCTCCAATGTTACATATTCATACCCGTTATTTAAGGATATCTCCGTCTTTATATTCTCCTTACCATAGATGACAACGTCGTGCTTGATCTTATCCGATAGAACGCAATGCCCTTTTATTAATCCCCCATTGAAGAAACACGTGAATTGCGCCGACATCTCTGCCTTTGCATTCTCGCATCCTAACGACTTTGCTAAATCCACTGATATTAAACTTATACCGTCTGTTATTTTACCTGAATGATTATTATTTATGTGAACATCTAAACCCTTGAAGAAGGATCCGTAACGAATTGGGCGAAAAACCCTGCTTAGGTATTTACCGGTTTTGAATAAGTTCTTTGAATGAATGTTAATACCGAAATGGTTAAGGAAATCATTGAAAGAGATATGATCACCGTTAGTGTTAAAAGCATCTATAGTTCGAAGCTTATCTTCTCGCAAATATGCAAATGAAAAACTTCCCTGCAATAGCTGCTTCTCAACGTCTTCTTTATTGAAAAAATGGGAATTGAATTCTGCTCGCTTTATATTGAACTCTCGTAAATCAAAGAAAAACGGGCGATATGAACCTTGTGAGATATTTGTTTCAACTGCATTAGTAGAAACTTTCTTGGAAAAAACTGAACTACACATAGTAACCTCCAATAATTTGAATGAATAAAAAAAATCCGATTCCCTCTGTTTAATACAGAAAGAATCGGACATGTTGTTTGTTAATGTTTATTATTTCTGGCGATACCCGGTGGCTCGGAAAGATTTTAAATAGGGTCCCCTATATAGGTACCATCAAGGTACTGAGTATGTCGTGTGTGAATGGGCTATTTTCAGAAGACCCCGGTACCTCAGTTGAAAGCTAAGGGTTTAGGTAGTTGTAGATTGAGCTGGAATTTATAAATAAAAATTTGGGCGGTCGATAAAAGGGGATTTTTGCGATAGGATTTACTTCACATACTTTTTTGTACTTAAAAAAAACAATTTCGTCGCGGCAATAATTATTATCGCCGGTATTAACAGCATTACAAGACATTTACCCCCTTGTAACCATTCTCCCTACCTTCTGATTCCGGCCACTCCTGGTAAGTGGTATCCCTATCTTTCGAGATATCCTCGCTTTAGCGGCTGATATGCCTACGAACCTCATCCAAGAAAATCCACCTCTATTCATAATAATTCTCCTTCCTATATACTAAATTAATAAAAAATCGGGCGCACCTTACTACCCATATTCCTTATTCTTCATCATTCTCCAGGTCTTCGGGATTAACTGATCTTCTACAGATCGGACAGATGAATGATTCTTCTTCTTCAGCTTCAATAGGAACCATACCGAAACACCAAGGACAGATCAATTGCAAAGTCGTTTGTATTTCTTGCATAAGTACTCCTTTATTATTTGGGCAATAAAATACCCGGTACAGATTTTCTCCATATCAGGCGTATTGATTAAATGGCTTATTGTTATAAAGACTTGAACGTTTACTTGATAGTATTAGAAGGTATGGATATTAATAAATGCAGGGGTATTTAATAGTTTTTAAAAATCAGATCCTACATAAATTATGTTATTTAAAATGTGTCTAAATAGTGGATTTAATGCAGAAATTGGCAGGATATTAAGATGGACTGGGTTTTTGATACTCGCGGATGGTAAATGGGAAAGCAAGCTTTAAGACTCCTTTTCAAGTGTTTCCCGGGATTATTGAAGGACTGTTCCTGCATCAGAAACCGCTATAGACTCCNNGAATCCTTTCCCTCTCTAAATCTATTCTCACTCATCATATCTTCAACAAATCTGTATCTGTCTTGCTCTCCGGTTTCCTTTTCTAGTATATTGATGACATACGCTATCGTTCCATTTTCAAAATTCCTTGCTATATCACGACCCAATAAACGTGCACCCGAAAGTATAAAATCAAAGTTATCATCTAAAAGATCAGATTCTTCATTAATTAACCTATCTTGATTTCCGGCTTCCAGATAAGACTCGATTAAGGAAACTATATCAGTTGCATCCCTGGAACGTTCTGGATAACGTTCGGACCATGATATTATTTTAAGCACGCATAATGATTCGGGAGACGCGAATTTAACAGATAATTCGGGATTATTTTTTACTTTCACAAGATTTGAATTATCATAGGCTTCCTGGAAACCAAGGACAGTAAACACTTTCTTGCCTTTAGGCCACGTAAANNGGTACGATATCTATTGGATAGGACTTATTATAAAATAAACGATGTTCTATTTTTTCACCTTTAGAATATTTGTCATTTATTAATAGGGCTGAAATCAGAGAATCGAATGTCATCCAATCATCAATACATATTCCAAAATCAATGTCATTAGTTGCGCGGGCTATTTTTTTCTCATAAAAATATTCCAAAATAATATCCCTTGCAGTCGCTCCAATGATGAAGAACGGAATATTAAGAGAATCGCACTCATCTTTTAACGAGGTAATGATTTCTAATCTAAATTTATCAATCTTGTCCGATATATCGAATAATTTCATTATTATAAATTAGGTTTGCAGTTTCAATATTTCTATTATCCCCGGTTGCAAGGAGATCTGCATATATTAACACAGGATTTACTAAATTTTTTTCAGCCCTTGTATCTTCAAAATTCCAGAATTGCTTCAATACTTCAATATTTCCGTTCGGATCATTCTTAAGCTTCAATTGCAGAAGTAATTTGCCATAATTATCTTTGGTGTATATAGTATGGTTCTGCGGTTTTAGATATTTTGTAAGTAGAGCAGCCCCAGTCTCCCCCCCATATAAGGCATTTACATTTATTATATCCTGATTCTTCCACCAATCTGTATTATCTGTTGTATACCTGCCAATTAAGAGTTTTGGTCTTAACAGTTCAGCATAAAGATTAACCCATCGTTGCAATAATTCTTTTTTCTTTATAAGGCGTCTCCCTTTTTTGCCCATATCTATAAGGTATCCAAGTTTTTTCAAATCCTTGATAGCCCATGCTACAGCTCCATTGGCAATATTTGCAGTATTAGCCATCACTCTATAAGGTTTGTTTTCCTCACCAGGATTACATAACAAAGCATAAATTAGNNAGCTTCTCTTTTACAAACTTTTCTTTTGCTTTATTTCCCTTTATAAAAAGGAACATGTTTGGAAGATTGATATATGCGTTACCTGCTGTATCCAAAAACTGCATATCCAATTCTTTTAATCTATCTGCCAATTGCGGTGTAATATACTGTGTAATTAGAATGTTTCTTTCTACCGCATTAATTACTTTTAATTGATGAACAATTGCACCAAGAGTTTGATTAGTAACATTACATTTTATTTCAGCATACAGAGTTGCCTCAAGTTTTGGAATCTCAATTATAGCATCGACTACCCCATCTTTGGGAAGCCCAACTCCTATCTTTATCGATGTAAGCTGACCGGTTAATTCTTTAAACCGCGCTAAAGTTCTTTTTAATATTTCCTGTTCAATCCTCTTCATATTTTACTTGTACACTATATTTAATCGTACACTGACTGTGAACATAGTAATATAGTGTACAATAGTCAAGAAAAATAATTGAAGATAAGCCCAAATAGTGCGAAACCTGAAATTATGTTGTCGNNATATCTTTCAAAAGCTCATTTGCGATATTGGTACTTTCAAGCCGCATTATGCTTTCTTCAGTGCTTCCGAAGCTTAGAATACTTATACTCCCATACCAAACTGTTCGTCTATCTATTACCGTAAATTTCTGATGTATATCTGATTTGAATAGTAAATTGATCCCTTCATTTTTTAAAACATCCAAATTTTTCTGCAAAAATAACCGGCCCCTTTCATTGAAATCTTCATAAGGTTTTGTCATAATAATTACTTTAACACTGTTATCCATTGCTGTCTTTAAATATTGAAGCATTTGTTCAACTCGTCTCATGGTAACAAAAGGACTGATTATAAATATTTCGCGTTGTGCATTTACGATGTCGTTGTTATAAACCGATAAAAAGTTACTCTTGTTAAAAATAAAATTTGCAGATTGCGCAGTAACTATTTCACCCCTTGTTTTATATCCAAATGAAGCATAACCGCTAAGCCGTTTGTTGTACATTTTTTCAAGCATTCTTACACGAGTATCAACATAATCATATACCTGAACTTCATTTTTATTTTCATATAATCTATGAAGTCTGCCAACATATTGTTGCAAGGTGCCTTTCCATGAAACCGGCATTGCCAAAAACAAAGTATCAAGACGCGGCTCATCAAAACCTTCTCCAATATACTTACCGGTTGCTACCAATGTTAGCGGCTTTCCAGGAGGTGTTTCAGCTATTTTATTAAAGGCTTCCCGAGTTTCTCTTACACCGTTCTTTCCGGATAATGTTATAACATCCAATATTTTCTCACGCAGTTTTTGCGCAAGTAATTCAACATGAGCGGTTCTTTCCGTTAATACAAGAGAGTTTCTACCGCCTTCACAATTTTTTATAACGTCGTTTGCGATAAGTTGATTGCGCATTCCATTAAATGTTAATTCAGAATAAAGTTCCTGAATAGTAATTTGTTTTTCACCGGAGACAGGATTAACTTCATATTTATCGAAAGGTATTATAAAACTGGTAAATATGGAACGGGGCTAATGATTGAATGGCCTTTGCGCTGCTTGTTCTTTTGCATCGGTTTTGAATCTTATCGGTCCACAATGCATAAAAATAATTGGATGATGTCCGTCTAATCTTACCGGTGTAGACGTTAACCCATAAACATATTTTGCGTGAACATCTTTTAGAATCTGTTCGAAGCTATAAGCCGGAACATGGTGGCATTCATCGACAATCACCATACCATAATTTTTAACGAAATCTCTAACTTCATTTTTTTTATATAGTGATTGCATTATAGCGACATCAATAATACCACTTATATTTTNNATTTTCTTTCCCGCCGCCGATTTGTCCGATTAAAAATTGTCTCTTTTATCTTCCTGATTTTTTATCGAGTGCCGGTAATTCTTCTTTAATGTTTACAAACTCCGATAGACTTTTTATCCATTGCGATACTAACTGTCGCCTATGAACTAATACAAGCGTACTAACCTTTCGTTCGGCAATAAGTTTTGCAGCAATCACAGTTTTGCCGAATGCTGTGGTAGCGGCTAATACTCCATTATTATATTTAATCAGTTCATTTACAGCAGAAATCTGATCCCCTCTTA